>NZ_AP022611.1 GCF_010729665.1 Mycolicibacterium madagascariense
TGCGGTCACCGGACGTAACCACGCTGATGACGCGATGACGTGGACGCGCTGTAGCCGCAGTTCAAAGCATAAAAGAACGTGCCATAGCTGGCTGGCCGCGTTCGCGAAATCCTCCCGCTGTCGGCACCAGCTGTGGACAGCTGACGATTTGGCCTGCACAGATGCCTATCGATGGGGTTATGATCACCGCATGCCCAAGAAGGGCACAACTAAAGACCAATTAGAGCCCAACTCGAAAGGTGGCGTCATGGCGCATCTAGTGGCCAATCCGGTCAAGGTAGAGGTGAACGGGCTGTGCAACTACTCGGCCGACCCGGAGGACTGGTTCGACTACCGCAAGGCCCAGCAGTGCAAACGGATCTGCGGCAACTGCCCCCTGCGGCAGGCCTGCGCCCGCACCGCGCTGGCGCTGGAGGCCACCGATGGCGTCTGGGCCGGTGTCGATCTGCCCGGCGAGCACGCCACCGTCGAGGAACACGCGGTCGCGCGGCGGCAGCTGGCCATGGTGGTCGCGGCCATGGACCACCAGCCCGAACCGCACCGTCGCCGCTGCCTGGCGATCAGGGAAGCCATGCACCACGCCGCGTTCCCAGGGGCCGGGGCGTACGTTGCGGAGTCGGCCAGTGCCTAGTTCAAGTCCGCGGACCTGCACCAACCGACTCCTTCGGGACTACCTCGTCGCGGCGCTGCGCTGCTCGGTGCACCCGCTGACCACAACGCAGCTGCGCCAGGGCGCACCGCCGGTGGCCGTGCCGGGAAGCGCGCACCCACTGCCGCCGACCCAGGAGACCATCTACCGGCTACTGCGCTGCCTGCAAAACGAAGGCGCCGTCGCCGCGGCCGACACCGCCACATGCCGCCGGGCCTGGGTTGCCACGGCCGACCCCGCCGCCGACCGTGAAATCGCCACCTTGATGCGCTGTTCATCGCTCCCAGCGCCTCCGCCGCTCACCGGCCTCAGAAGCTCGACCCATGCCGGCGACGCCGCTGACCGCAGACGTGCTTGCCGCACTGGAGCGCATCGGAAGTCCGGTCAGCACAACCGATGTCATGCGATGGCTCAACCGCGACCGCACAACACCACTGGTCGTCGACCAGGTATACCGCGCCCTGGATGCGCTGCGATCCCGAGGGACGGTGCAGCGCCTGAAATCGGCGGGAAACAAGCGGGTCCGCTACTGGACGCTCGCCGGGGGCGGATGCACGTGCGGCGCAGCTCAACGAGGCGCGTCATGACCGGCACCGGCAGGGCTGGCGACGAGCAGCCCTGTCGATCGGGCAGTGGCTGCGGATTCTGCTGTCGGGCCGCCCACACCAGGTCATCGGAGACGACCCCGCCGATCCCTACCTGCTGCGGTGGTTCCTCATCCCACACACCCGATCCTCAACATCTACCGGCACCGCTTCTGCCAATCCGATCCCAGTGTCCCGCGACCATCCGTGGCATTTCGTGTCCATCGTGATTCACGGGCGCTACCGGAGGTCGGCCAACACCGCACCGTGGTGCGTGGGCCCAGATCGGTGGCGCTGCGCCGCGCCAGCTCCCGGCACCGCGTGGAGCTGCTCGGGTACCCGGTCACGACGGTGATCCTCACCGGCCCGCGGTGCCGATCCTGGGGCTTTTGGTGTCCACGCCCGGCCGGGCCGCCTGCGTTCGTGCCGTGGACGCAGTTCGGCTCCGGCGGATGCGGCGAATACCTCACCGGCCCCGCCCGAAAACCAGGAGTACGACCGCATGACCACCAATATCAGCACCGAGCGCCGCACCCGTTGTGCGCGCCGCCGTCGCCGCGCAGCAACCTCCCGCCGTGGTGCGGGTGCTCGTCACCGGATATTTCAGCCGGTACGCGCGGTGCAGCTGCGGCTGGGCGGGGCGAGGCCGGCTGCTGCGTTCGCTCAGCGTCCTCGACGCGCTCACCCACGCAGCACGGCAGGGATGCCGGCCCGGCGTTCCGCTGATCGACGTCGACATCGGCGTGGGCGAACGGCCATGACGCCGGGGCGCCGATGGGCATCAACGACCGGCGGCTACGGGCGTTCTTCGCCGTCCGGGGCTACCCAGACCCCGCCACTGTCAGTCAGGAGAGGACAATATGGCCCGCAACAGCAAGCCGGACCCGAACCAGCCGGATCTGTTCAGCATCCTCGACGACGCAGGCGGTGACGGTGATCGACCCGGAGATCCTCAAGGCGGTGACGACGGTCTACTCGACCGATCTGAGCCTGCCCGAGGAATGGACCCCGGAACGTCGCAACGAGTTCCTGACGGCCGAGGCGGACAAGATCAGTTCGATGGCGGCCAGCATGGCCGAGGAACTGTGGGAGAAAGCCCTCGTGGCGTGGAGCCGCCAGCGCAACGGCCAGACGCCCAATCACGCGACCAAAGTGGCGTTGCTGCAGGCGGCGCGGGAGCAGGCAGCGCGAACAGTGCTGAACAACGAACTCTACGAACTGATCGAGACCGACGAGACCAGCTCGGAGTTGGAGACCGCGGACCAGGCGCCGAACCCAGCGGACCTCAGCTGGGAGCAGCGCTGGACGATTCCGGCCCTGCAGAGCGAGCCCAACGAGGACCTCGAAGCACTGATCGACCACCTGTGGCCGGCCCCGGACTATTCGGGTCCATTTCGGATCAAGGCGGGATACCTGATGGCGGCGCGGGCCGAGGACGCTCTGGAACTACCCGGCCACCCCGAGGACCCCTTGACCGCCGAACTGGCGCAGATGATCTTGCGCGACCTGCACGCGGACGGCCTACCCGAGCGGTAGGCCCCCAGGTCTCACTCTTCGACAACCTCACCGACGTGGTTGACGATTTCGTTGACGACGCGGCCGCCGCGGCACCTTCCGAACTGACGATCGAGGACCTCGCAGACGACCGCAGCGAGGCCACGCCCGCACTCGCGGTGCCCGCGGCCGTCGCCGCGCCGACCCCGCCACCGGAACCGGAGCCGGCACCCGATGAGTTCCGCAGCGCCGCCGACTTTCCCGCCAGCACCGACGTTTTGGTGCCTTCCGGGGCCAAGGCGCGTGCCCGCGCGAACATCGCCGCCATCGAACTTCGTGCACGCCCTGCGCGACGCCGGCCGCCCTGCGACCCTGCCCGAGCAGCGCACCCTGGCCGCCTGGTCGGGATGGGGGGCCATCCCCCAGATGTTCGATCCGCGCGCGGACGACTTCGCCGCCGAACGCGCTCAGTTGGCCGGCCTGCTCACCCCCGAGCAGTACCGTCGCGCCCAGGCGTCGATCCTCAATGCGCACTACACCGACCCGCCGTGGTGTCGGCGGTCTGGGATGCACTAGGCGCGGCGGGTTTCTCCGGTGGCCCGGTGCTCGAACCCGGCTGCGGCAGCGGCACATTCATCGGCCACGCACCCGAGGGCGCCACCGTCGTCGGCGTCGAAGCCGACGACATCACCGCGGCCATCGCCGCGCTGCTCTACCCCTCAGCGCAGATCCGGCACGAAGGATTCGAGACCACCCGCATCCCGGAGGGCAGCTTTACCGCGGCGGTCGGCAACGTTCCGTTCGGCAAGTACGCCCTCACCGACCCGGTGCACAATCCGCGCCGCCACAGCATCCACAACCACTTCATCGTCAAGTCACTGTCCCTGGTCGCCCCCGGCGGCTACGTCGCCGTGCTCACCAGCCGCTACACCATGGACTCGGTAAAGAGCACTGCACGCCAGAACATCGCACAACGCGCCGACCTCATCGGTGCACTGCGGCTTCCGTCGCAGGCGTTCAGCCGGGTCGCCGGCACGGACGTCGTCACCGACCTGCTGATCTTCCGTCGTCGAGAGGACGGCGCCCATGTCGATCTCGACACCCTGGACTGGATCGACACCGAGGACGCCGAGCTGGTCGACCCGCGCACCGGCGACGAGGAACAACTCCCCGTCAACGCCTACTTCCTCAACAACCCGCATCGCGTCCTGGGGGACACCGAGCTGGGCCACGGTGTGCACGGCTCAGCACAGCTCGTCGTCGCCGGCGCCACCGGCCACGCCCTGGCCGACCAGATCCGCGATCACCTCCAGCCGATGATGACCGCGGCGGTCGCGCGCGGCATGGGCCTCACCGCCCGCAGCACCGACCTGTCAGAGCGCATCACCGAGAACTTCACGCCCGGCCTGCGCACCCAGGACACCCAGGTCGACGACCCCCCGCTCTACACGCTGCGCTACAACGCGGCCACCCGCAGCATCGACGTCTGGGCCGGCCACGGGTGGGAGCCCAACAAGACACCCAGGACGCTGGTCGAGGAGACAAAGGAACTCATCGCGCTGCGCGACGTCGCCACCGCCCTCATCGCCGCCCAACGCGACGGTGAGCCCGAGCACGACCGCGACCAACTGCGCGCGCACCTGAACACCCTCTACGACAACTACGTCCGCAAGCGCGGACCGGTCAACCGCTTCGAGTGGGTGCAGCGCAACGCCACCCAAACCCTGCACGACAAGCGCATCGCCAAGCTCGAAACGACCTGGCGCGAGCAGGAGGGAACCACTGGCCGACCCTACGACGGTCCCGTGCCCACCGAACTCGTCGACCAGTGGGAGGCCGAAGCCTGGGAGCCCCCGGAGCCGTTCAAGAAGTTCCGTCACCTCGAAGGCGGCATGCGCTACGACCCTGGCTGGGCGGTCGTGTCCTCACTGGAGGACTTCGACGAGGAGACCGGAACCGCCACCAAGGCACCGATCTTCACCCGCGACGTGCTCACCGCAGACGTCGAGCGCACCACCGCCGACACTCCCGAAGAAGCGCTCGCGATGAGCCTGGACCGGACCCGGCGCGTCGACGTCGACTTGATCGGCGAGCTACTCGGCGTGGGCGAAGAGGACACCCGCGCTCTGATCGACGGACTGGTCTACCCCAGCCTCGACGATCCCGACGAGCTGGTCCCGGCCACCACCGCGCTCTCGGGCAACGTGCGCTCAAGCTCGCCGCCGCGATCGAAGCCGCTGACACCAACCCGGTCTACGAGCCCTACGTCGCCGCGTTGCGCGAGGTGCAGCCCGAGCGACGCGAAGCCGAGGACATCAAAGTGCGCCCCGGCGCACCCTGGATTCCGGCGCCCGTCATCGCCTCCTTCGCCGAGAAGACCTTCGGGGTCACCGGTGTCACCGCCGAGCACATCGGCGGCCGCTGGACGGTCGACGTCCCCGGCTACAGACGCCACGGCCGCCTCATGACCGACGAATGGGGGTTGGACAAGCGCAACTTCGACGCGATAAGCCTGCTCGAAGCGGTCTGCAACTCCAAGGCCGTCGTCATCACCACCGAAGAGGGCGAGGTCGACGCACAAGCGACGTTCGCCGCACAGGCCAAGTGCGCCAAAATCACCGAGGAATTCAGCCGCTGGCTGTGGTCTGACGACGAGCGCCGCGACACCCTCGTCACCGAGTACAACCGCCGGTTCAACTCCCTGCGCGCCCCCGTGTACGACGGGAGCCATCTGCGGCTACCGGGGCTCTCCGATCACTTCACGCCGCACTTTTACCAGCGCAACGCCGTCGCCCGCATCATCAACGAGCCCTCCACCCTCCTTGACCACGTAGTTGGCGCGGGCAAGACTGGCACACTTTTGATTTCGGCGATGGAGCTTCGCCGCCTCGGCCTGGTCCGCCAGCCCTGGATCGTGGTGCCCAACCACATCATCGAACAGGTCGGGCGTGAGGCCAAGCAGTGGTACCCCGCCGCCAACGTCCTGCTGGGGTCCTCCGCCACCACCGCCGAAGGCCGGCGGCGGTTCATCGCCCAGAGCGCGGCCAGCGAGTGGGACATGGTGATCGTGCCGCAGTCGGCGTTCACCGCGATCAACGTCTCCAACGACGTGCGCACCGCCTACGCCGAGAAGCAGCTCGACGAGCTGCGCGCACAGCTGCAGGACTCCACAGTCGAACGCAGCCAAAAGGCCATCATGCGGGCCATCAAGGCAGCCCAGGCGCGCCTGGAAAAGCTGATGGCCGCCGAAACCAAGGACATCGGACTGCGTTTCGAGGAATCGGGGTGCGATTACCTGATGATCGACGAAGCGCACATGTACAAGAACAAGCAGCGCGTGTGCAACATCGAGGAGCTGTCATGCGCGACCGCCGCGCAGCGCGCCGAGGACCTCAGTCTCAAACTCGACGTACTGCGTGAGCGGCGCCGCGACGAGGCGCGGGCCCGCGGTGTCCCCGAGCACGCCGTCGTCGAGCGGGTGGCCACCTTCGCGACCGGAACCCCGATCGCCAACTCCCTCGGCGAGCTTTTCGTCATGCAGGCCTACCTCCGGCCCGACCTGCTGCGAGGCCGGTGTGGCCGATCTAGGGGACTGGGGGCGGCGTTCACCGCCACGCACACCAGCGTCGAGGTCAACGCGACCGGCACCAAACTGCGCCCGGTGACACGCGTCGCCAAGTTCACCAACCTGCCTGAGCTGCTGGCGTTGACGAACGCCTACACCGATGTCGTCACCCGCGACCAAGTACCGGTCAAACTGCCCGAACTGCGCACTGGGGCGCGTCAGATCGTCAGCCTCAAACCCGATGTCGAGGTCGTCGACTTCATTGGCGATCTGGGCTGGCGCGCAGAGCATCTCGACGCCCGAAAACCACAGCGCGACAACATCCTCAAGATCAGCAATGACGGCCGTAACGCCTCCCTGGACCCAAGAATGGCCCACCTCGGTGCCCCCGAGCACAGCAGGGCCGCCGAAGTAGCCGAACGCGCCACGGAGGTGCAGCGGCGGCTGGGCGATCGTCAGTACCGTGACCGCGACACCGGCGAACTCCTTCCCGCACGCGGTCCGCTGCAGCTGATGTTCTGCGACCGGGGCACCCCGTCGAAAGATCCGCGCCAGTTCACCGTCTACCAAGCCATCAAGGACGAACTCGTCGCTCGAGGTATGCCGCCAGAGGCCATCCGATTCGTTCACGAGGCGCGCAATCCCGCACAGCTCAAAGCCCTCTTCGCGCAATGCAATCGCGGCGAGGTGTCGGTGCTTATCGGCAGTACCGAGAAGATGGGCACCGGCACCAACGTGCAGTCCCGCCTGGCCGCCCTGCACCACGTCGACGTTCCGTGGCGTCCCGCTGACCTGGAGCAGCGCGAAGGGCGCATCGTGCGCCAGGGCAACCAGAACGACGAGATCGACATGTTCCTGTACGTCACCGAGTCCAGCTACGACACCGTGATGTGGCAGAAAGTGCAGGCGAAAGACCTGTTCATCCAACAGATGCGGCGAAAGGAAGTGCTCGACTCCGAGATCGAGGATCTCGGTGGGGGAGACATCGGCGCGGCCGCGGCCGAAGCGAAGGCCATCGCCACCGGTGACCCCCGCTACCTGCGCCAGGTCGAACTCGACGACACCGTACGCCGCCTCACCGCGCTGGACCGGGCGCACCAGCAGTCCGTACGCAGCCGCGACTGGCAGGTCACCGTTCTCGAACGCGCCATTCCGAACAAGCAGACCGACATCGACGCCCTCGCCCCCGTAGCGCAGGCCGCCGCCGAGCGCGGGGACGCACCGCACCGCGTCGTCGTCGGCGGCAGCACCTTCGCCGAGCGCACCGATGCCGCGGCCGCCCTCACGACGGCGTGCCGTCGCGCCTACTTGGCCGGCAAGGACCGCGGCGCCTCGCGCTTTGAACCAATCGGCGCCGCCATCAACGGGGTCGAGGTCCTGGGCGCCCGTGACCTCACCCACGACATGTTGCTGCTGCGGCTGAACGTCCCCTCGCGCAGCGCCGAAATAGACGGTGCCGAGCTGTTGGCCGCCGGGTCATCGCTCGGGCTCGACGTCTCCGGACCAAAACAGCTCGGTCTGTTGCGCCGCGTGGAGAATCTCTACACCGGACTGCCTGAGCACCACGTGCGCCTGCAGCGCGAACAAGAACGCCAGCGTGCCGAACTCGATGACCTGCTGGCTCATCCGCCAGCGCCTTTCGAGCAGCGTAGCGAGCTGGAGGCCAAGCAAGCGGAGTTGTCCGCGCTCACGTTGGAGCTGCGGATGGCCGCCGAGACCCCCGAGGCGAAGGCCCGCGCCGAAGCCGCCAACCAGCGGATGAAGATGCGCGGACGCGAACCCGGCTGGAGTCTCACCCTGAACCCCACCCCGGCGCTGGTCGAAGAACTCGGCTATCCCAACGCCGACGCGGTGCGCCGCGCCGTGCGCATCCGCGAACGCATGGCGCTCGAACACCACCAGCGCGAGATCACGCCCCGCAACCAGGATCGCAGCCGCGACGAGGACGACCGCGGACTTGGCCACTAGCGGACATATCGGCACTAATTGCCCATATGGGCACTATGGGGCGGAAACTCGGCCGCCACGTCTGGTCTAGCGTCCCAGGCTGAAAGGCACTGACGGAGAGGAGTTCCGCGTGACCGCACCCCTCGACGAATGGGTGAACCGGTCGGGGATGGTCATCGATGCCATGGCTCACTTCGATCTGCCCGCCCGCCTCGACCTGGACTACTCGCTGCCCTCCCTACGCGCAGTGGTGGCCGCCGCCCGCGAGCGCTTCGCCGATCCCGCCGAAGCGCTCGACACCGACGAGCAGCCCTTCGTCGAGGGACTGGTCGCGTACGTGGGGGAGTGCCTCCTGCGGGTCGGTCGTGGCCAATGGGGCTGGGACGACGCCCCCGGATTCGCCACGCGCGGCCATCCGCCGCTCACCGACGCCGGGCTGCTCGGGCGCCTGTCGAGTCACCGGTGGGTGTTCGACGACGTTGACGTGGCCGGAGTGCCGGTGGTCGACGCCGACCCGGCGCTCGACGTCGCGCCCGCCTCACCGCTGCACCTGCTCCTGGCCGAACTAGGTAATGGGCGGCCGGAAACCATTGCCGCGGAATACGAACGGTGGCAACGCGCGGCCAGCACGCACGCCGCCGGCCACCCGGCATGGACCGAGCCGTCCGCACCGGTCCTGACCGCGGGGTTCCCCCGGCTTCCCCGCTCACCCGAACTCGACGCATGGCTCGAACAGCGCCGCCACGCCTTCCCCCGATGGGCCCAGACCTACGGCGACGGTTGGGATTTCACGGCCGACACCATCGATGCCCTTGCCGATCTGGTGTTCCGCGTGACACCGACCGTCGAGGCCCTACTGGACCCGGCCAACGCCGATTTCGCCGAAGGCGCCGGCTGGTATCTGGGGGAGGCGCTGCGCCGGGCCTATCCGTCGCGGTGGGCATTTCGGGCATACCTCCGCGAGCCGGGTGACCCGCTGGCTGTGTGCTTCACCGTTCAAACCGCCGACGACCGCGACGTCACCGGACCCTTGATCCGGTTGAAGCTGGCACTCAAACGCCGCGACCCAGCACGGCTGCGGACCGGATACGACGCGTGGGCCGCCGGCTAACGGGCGAGGGCGAGCCGCCAAAGCGCCTAGAGGATGCTCGGCGGGATCGCGGGCCCCGCGCCCGGACCCGCCGCGGCGCCGCCGGGATCGATCGGCTCGATGGCCTCACTGCCGTCGCGGAAGTCATGCAGCCAGTCCCAGTACGGATCAGACGAGGCCTCGAACTGCTGACCGACGGTCTGAAAGCCCGACACAAGTCGTGCCGATTTCTCCTGCGCGTTGCTCGCGACCTGCTTGGCCTCAGATGCCTTGCGGTCTAGGAACTCCGCGAGCTGCTCGCGACCGGCGGCGGTGCCCAGGGACGGTTGCATGGCGGCGACGCCCTGCTGAATCTCCTGTTGGATGCGCTGCAGCTGCGTCTTGGTCTGCGCATCGGCGGTGTGCGCGTCGATGATGTGCTGCGCCAACCCCTGGTCGGCTTCGTTGAGCGCGTCGTGGGTCTTGCGCAGCTTGGCATCAGCGGCCTCGGCCTGATCGGCGCCCTTGCCGTCCCAGCCTGCCGGCCGGACCGATCCTGGCGGCAACGGGCGGTGATCAGGCACCCACACCCCGGACCCATCCGGGGACTCGGTGTAGCGCGGGCCCATCGGGTACTGCGGCGGTCCGAGTTCACCCGGCTTCTTGAGGATTACGCCGCCGTCGTCGTGAATACCGTCGAGAGTGGAGCGCGGCATTCCCGACGACGTGGGCATCTGCTGCTCGGGGATGTAAGGCGGGTACTGCGGCACCTGCGGAGCAACACCATCAGGGCCGGGGATCTGAGGCTGGTACGTCGGGGCCGGATATGGCGGCAATGTGGGGTCCGGCGTCGGCGAGTCCAACGGCGGGTTGAAACCGCCCAACCCGCCGATGCCCGTCATCAAGTCGTTGACCTGCTGTTGCCAGAACCCCACGACAACGACGATAAAGGCACAGCTCGCACCCTCGCCACCAGGTGCGCCCACTATCGCGCCAAGAAAGCGCATAATCGCACATGTGTTCGATAACTGGCAGCTCTCCTCGCAGTATCCGACGCTGTTCGCGGTGTCGCGGCCAGTCTGGGTGAACACGGCCCGCCCCCTGCCGCCGAGCGGTGCACGGATGGACGAGGTACCGCTGTTCGTCCGTAGTGAGGGCCTACTGGTCGAGCCGCGCATGCCCGGTCACCTCATCGCCTGGCTGAGACGCAGTGACGGGAGCTGGATCGCCGTCGTCGAGGTGGAGCTGTTCAGCGCGAACCGGCGCTCACGCACCACCGCCACGTTGTGGCTTCCCGCCGGCGACGTCAGCCCTGACGATGAGCAGTCCGCGTAGCCAGCCGTCCTCGGCGTCGGCTCACGGCGCGTCGAGAAGGTCTGCCAGCGCATTGTCGCCGCGGGCGCGCAATACCGCCCCGACGTCCTGGGGTGGACACGACAACGCCGTCGTAAGGGCTGCTGACGGCGCGCGCACCGGATGTCCGACCAGCTTGGGTAACTGGACTGCGGCGGACTCGTCGGCGCCTATCCGGGCGGCCTCTAGCTTCGAGTCGTCGAGCTTGAACACCAGAACCAGCGTGTCACCCGCCGTGGCCCCGGTGGCCTGAGCGTGAGCGCGTAGGGAGCCGATGGCGGCACCGCCGGTCGACGCCAGCTTCCAGTACACCGTGACCGGGCCCTGCGAACTGGTGAACGTCCGTTGTTCGCCGGGGCGGACGCCGACCGCATCGGCGACCGCACTGTGGAGAACCTGGCCCGATCCGCGCAGGACCTCCGCGGTGACCAGGTGCGCGACGCGAATCTCGTCGGGCCCGTTGCGGAAGACGCCGCGGATGGTGTTGAGCGGCGGCAATGCCGGCCACGCGTCGGCCTTGGTGCGCCGCCGAACCACACCCTTCCCCTGGACGAACGCCAGAGTGCCGAGGTAGGTGCGGATCGAGGACTCGCTGATATCGGGATACCGCGCCCGGAGGTCATTGAACACTGTTGCCACGGCGGCTTTTCCGCCGGACGCGTCGATGCATTCGCCGATCGCATGGGCGATGTTGACGTACTCAACGACGCCCCACCGTCGTAGTCCCCACGTGGTTCGGCTGGTGCGTATGAACCGCTCCTTCTGTGAGAGGACGGCCTTGATCCGATCCACGCTGACGCCGCTGGAATCGCACCGTTCGATCACGGCGTGAAGGGCCTCGGCGGTGGCCGGGGCGCCCAGCAGATGAAGCGCGGCTTCGACCATATGGAGGGTGGTATCACCCGCCCACCGCACCCACGCGTCGCCGAACCGGCGAAGCGTCAGCTTGGTTTCCAAGAAAGTCAACGCCACTCCGGTCGACAGCCCCCGGCTCGTCAGCGCGTCGAGCAAGGCGTCGGTGGTGGGTGCGCCCTGGCCGTCGAACACCGCCTCCACCGCGGCCAGCACTTGTGCGTGAGACCCACCAGCGTCCATCCACCCGCCGCGGCTGACGTAAGGGCCGGCGATGTCTAGCAGCACCGCGGCGGTCTGGCTGGTGGGATCTACGTTCAGACGGAGCAGTTCCAATTCGGCGACGTCCACGGGGACGTACGGGCCCAGGCGCTGTCGAATGCGTTCGGCGTGCTCGCCGACCTCGTGGTGGGCCGGGTCGCTGAGCAGTTCGGCGAACCGTGCTCGGGCCCGTGGCAGGTTGCGGCTGACCGAGACCGGGTTCACGCCGAGGCGCTCGGCCAGGACGCGCTGAGGGACCGGATCTGCCGCCCACACCTGGCCAGCGAGAATTTTCCGGTCGGAGTCGTCGAGTTCCCCGACGAGGCGGGCCACCGCGGCGTCGGCGCCGACCCGGCCGGCGGCGATCGTGTCACGGCGTACCCGGACGGCGTGCTCTGCTGCCTCGATGAGCGCCCGGACGGCCGCCTCTCCCAACTTGGGTCGCAGCATCAACGACTCGGGGGTTTGGTCGGCAACGTCAGCCCAGCGCGGAAACTCCTCGGCATAGCTCCCCAGCCGCCGAGGCAACCGCGTGTACGGAATGGTGAATGAGCCGATGGTGTCGAAGTTGGGAACGAGATCGCCCAGGCGCGTGCTCAGCAGCGCCGGATCACGCCACCATTCCGGATTGTGCAGATCGTCGATCAGGTCCACGGCCGGCTAGGACCGGTAGAAGGCTTCGGCGAGCTGCCCCAGCTTCCAGACGGTCAACGAGGAATCAGTGGGGGAGTCGTCCACGGACAGATACCCGTGCAGCCAGCCGTCCAGAAAGTGCTCGCGCCGCACGAAGTCGGGCACCGATTCCCCTGCGGCGCTGGTGTTCCTGAGTATCGCGATGGCTCGCTCCAAGTGCTCACCGTCCACGCCGTTGCGCTCGGACAGGGCTTTGATCTCATCGTGTTGGCCCGGCTCGTTGAGGGCTATCGCGGCCAGTTCGAACGTGTAGGGGCGGTTAAGGGCCATCGAGGCCACCTCGCATTCTCGTCGCTGTTTCTATCCCGTTGTCGTGCCGGAGTATTCGGCTCACAGCGGAGCCGATTCAGTGTTGCCCTCGCAGGGCGGACCCCACAGTCCTCGGCGTGCGTTGCGCGCCTGCGCCTCAGCGGCCGCGATGTCGGGATAGCGGCTCACCGGCTTGTCGTCGTAGACGTAGGAGTGAGCCATCCCGGCTGCAGCCGCGGTGACGGAGAAGTCGCGCCCGTCCGCCATCTCGACGTAGGCCAAGGTTCTTCCGTAGCGGTCGCGGGAGTCCTGCGAAGGATCAGCGGCCAGCGCCACCCGCTGGCCAGTCAGCGTGTCCGCCGCGAACTTCGCCGCCTCCGGGCCCCAACATCCCACTGACCAGCCCGGCTGGTGCACTTCCGGCGAGTCGATCCCCAGCACCCGCACCCGAAGGCGGCCGCGGGTGTCGTCCCGGACATCGATGGTGTCCCCGTCCACGGCGCGAAGCACGGTAGCGGTGGCCGAAGCGGGCGCCGCCCCGGCCGGCGGCGACAAAGGCGAACAGGACGTCAGCGCACCGATCACCAGACACGCGACGCCGAGTCGCGTGACCGCCCGACCGAGTTGCGACGCCGACGTTTTCGCTTCCGACCTCGCGGCCGTTGCGTGGTTGCAACGAGGCTCACCGGGCAATGTGAAGCATCTCCGCAAGCCACGACGAACGACGTACCCGCATCCGCAGGACGAGCACAGCGGGCGGGGGTCTTCCGGCGATGCCGGGCGCGGCTCGGTCCCCGACGCCGGGGGGCGAAATGCCCACCGCGCTCCGCTGTAGTTGTTGCCTCTCAACACGTCAATCACCGTCCTCAGGAAGGGCGATCCGAAGCGCCCGGCTGATCTCAGCCATGGTCGGCGGCGATAAGGTGCCCAGAGATTCGGTCAGCTCGTCGTGGTACAGCTGCACGATGTCGTCGACCAAGACGAACCCCACCAAGGGGTCCGCGGCGGTCAACGGTATGACCGTGGGCACGTGAGCATGCTTGCTAGTAGTCGTAATACGTGCCGCCAGAACGGTATCCAGGTTCCTATTCCGTGAGTTGTTGCTGATGATCACCCACGGTTTGCCGCCGTGACCGAGATCCACTCGGTACACCTGACTGCGCAGCGCACGGCTCATCCACGGCCCTCGGTCCGGCGCGCGTACCGGTCACGCGCCGAACGCCGTTCGGCGTTGGAGGGTTCGGTGTTGAACTCCGTCGCCAGCTGCGCGTAGCCGACGTCCAGAACGTGCTCCTTGAGGGCTTCGGCCCCCGCCTGCAGCAGTGCGCGCAGCGCGGCCGCTTCGGACTTGATGTCGTCGGCAACGTCGTGCTCGTTGGCCCAATGGCGCAGCACCTCGAAGGCCGGCGACTGTTGATCGAGGTAAGGACCGATCGTGGCCTCGTCCGAAGGGCCCAGGATCAAGCTCACACGCTTACTCATGCCGTCGATTTTACACCATAATTCGGCGTATAAATGAGCGCATTTCGTGCGTTTGTGGCGATGTCGGCTCATCGCCGAGCCCAGTGCTAGAGACCGGTTGTCGGCCACCGCCGCGACAATGAACCGATGAGTGACGACGGTGGTGGCTTGCCAGCCCGGCAAAGCCCGCGCAAGCGGGCCGACGTACGGGTCTCCGACTTCACCCTCTTGGTGCGGGTCCCCGGCCAGCCCGCCGCGATCCGGGTCTTCACCGACGACGAGGCCGAAGAAGCAGCCAAGTACGCGGCCGACCGCGGGGGAGTGGTTGTGCCGCTTCCGCTGCCACCACCGGACGGCTACGTAGTCGGTCCTGACGGGACGTTGGTCCCCGCGGCAGAACCGCCTGAGCCCGATTCGGAATGACCGCCGGGGCCTCAGAGCGAGTCGTCGCGCGGTGGGCGGCCCTCGGAGGTCAAGGCGTCGAGGTACGCGTCGTGAAAGCGAGCGATGGCCATGCGATCAGTGGTGAACTGTTCCAGGACGCCGCACCCTAGGACGGTCGACCGATCAGCTACCTTTCTCGGTGCTGTGACCAGCAAATTCGTGACCGCCAATGGGCAGACAGGCGGCTGTCGTTGTGCTGTTGAGCAGGTCTAGCCGTCCGCAGGCAGACGGTAATCAGCGGCCAAATCGGTCACCATGTCCTCTAGGCCATCGGGATAGTTGCGAAATCGCCTCGGGTCACGCTGCGGCCCGATGGATTGCGCCTCGAACAGAGCGACCGCGCTCGCGGTCATTCGGATCGCGTTGTTGAACGCGTCCAGGGTTATTGTCAACAGCGGAGTATCGTCCAGCTCGCCTTCGTCCAGCACGTACGGCATCAGCCACTTGAAGCCGTGCACAAATCCCGAGCCGAGCGAGTAAAAACTCCTAGCGCTGCGGGGATAAAGCACCTTATCGAGGTCAGGGTCCGGCGGGCGAGGCAGGCGTTCATCCATCCACTTTTCCGCGTTGGCGACAAGTTTCAGCGGCCCGCCGGTCGGCCCGGTGATCGATTCGGGGGGCAGTGCATCGATCTGAGCCTGCCGCGTGGCCACGCGTACGCGGCGTTCCTCGAACTTGGCTCGGTCGGCCTCGAATAGCTCATCCGTACGCGCATCCAGCGCCTCGGCCTCCAGGCGCTCAAACTCCTCTTGACGACCGCGCTCGGCCTTGAGAAACCCGTAGCAACTACGAATACGTTCCTCGGTGTCTGTCTCGCTGATAAGCCAAATCGTCTTCGCCGAGGACTCCATTGCGATCCGGCACAGCGCCGCCGTCGCGGAGGTGCGTATCTGTCCCTGCAAGAGGGCAAAGGAGATCACCTCGGCCGCCGCCGTCAGGTGCTCGCTCGCGTTCATCGTCGGATAAAGGGCCGTTTGACTTACCAAAGCAGGCGCGTCGTCAAGCGTGACCGCTGAGTTGTCCTGCGCTAGTCGGCTCTTGGGATGAACCGGATTCGGCTGTAACCCCCACGGCAAGAACCTTTTTGCGTTTGCAGCGCGATCGCCGATAAGCGCCATGCACATCGCGCGTAACAGGCCGCGCGCACCCTCGGGGTAGTCGGCTCTCAAGGCGTCCCAATCAATCTCCGAGAAATCCGGCCTCGGAGGGCGCGCACCGGGCGGCACCTTGGGCACCGGCTTGACGCCGTACCTGGCCGCTTCTGCCGCATCGCGCGCGGCCCTGTCACTCTCGCTCGCCTGACGACGCTTTCGCTCCCGGTCTCGGCGTTGGTTCCTACCTGCACGGCTCGACATCAGTTTCCCTCCGTGTTCGTCCTTGGACGGACAACACCGAAGATAGGACCGTGCTCTGACAAGCTGCGGCGATCAGCCATCCTTCCAAAGCGAATCGACGCTAAACCGGTCATCGGCTGCTTTCGCGGCGGCAGTCTTCCGTTCAACTTGCGCCCGGCCGTAAGAGGACAACCTCACCGGGGAATCTAACAACGTTATTGAACTCGGACGCCGGCATGATCGAGACAACCGCATGATGAATAGGGACCCGCCGGCCTCAGAAAAAAGAAGTGTCCTTTCGCAGACCACCTGGCGGCCTGACGCGGGAAACCGCCAGTTCGAATGAGACACGAATGCGCGTGACCGTATCGCCGAAGGTGACGGACCCGAACTTCTGGTGATTGCGGTGTGGGAGCGCTTGTGCCGTTCGGTCGACGGGCCGTCGTCGGAGGCGGGTTTTCATCGCGCTGAGCGGCTCTGACGTGCCGCGGCGCAGGGTCAGTTCGACGGAAGGCCGTCAACGATCTCCATCGTGGTGACGCTGACAGTGACGACACGTTTTATCAGGTCGACGATGTACCGCGCGTTAAGTTGTTCGTCGCACCAAGTGTTGGGGTCGTTGATGATTCCGGAGCCGCGGCTGTCGGTTTTGACTTGGTAGCGATCAATGATCCATTCGAGCGCTGAGCGCGCCCGAGTCGATAGCGGTGTGCAGCGTCGGGGATGCCCGTGAGGCTGAGGTGGGTGTTGTAGATCAGGGCGCTGTGGTCGGTCTTGGACTTGAAGCGCATCTTGTTGACGCGCAGCGCTTCTCGGTCGTTGCCGTCAAGTGTGCCAGTCCAGCTTTCTTCCAGTGGATAGGGTGTGGCGGTTTCGTAGCCGCGGTGCAGGTCGCTGAGGGTGCGGCCGGCGTGGGTGAATGCGTCAAAGTCGTCACGGGTGGCGGCAGTGGGGATTCTGGGGAGCATCTTTCTGAGGTCGGCGGCGAACCGGGTGCGGTAGCCGGGGGAGTGCAGCAGCCCGTAGACGTAATAGAAGACGTCGTCGGTGGTGATGTCGTCGCCAAGGGCCGCGCGGTAGGTGGCCAGCACGTGTGGGTTGATGGTGTCGACCCGTCGGTATCCGGTGCCGGTCCTCGATGCGTAGTCGAGTGAGAGTTGGCCGTCGCCGGCGATGCGGGGTTGGTAGGTCCAGCGTGGGTAGAAGTTGACGGCGCTGATGCCGGCGGCGCCAAGGTCGGGCATGACGTCGGTCATCAAGCTTAGGAACGGTGGCGCTAGGTTGCCGGGGTTGGGGGCGAAGAAGCCGTAGTTGGGCAGGTCTGCGGTGGGGAACAGGTGGTGGAGTCGACCGCGGCGGTCGTTGAGATGGTCGTCGAAGTAGACGTGCATCTTGCAGAACGGCCGGTACATCACGGTGCGTTGATGTGTGGGTTGATAGGTGAGTCGTTGTCCGCGTTGCACCCTCGGGAGCAGGCCGTCGGACCAGCTGATCTTAGCGTCGTCGTACGTAACGGCGTCCTTGACGGCCAGTTCGGGCTTGGTGGCGACGGCGTTCTGGTAGGCGTCGACTTGGTCGTTGTAGAAGTCGATCGTGGTGGCGATGTCGTCGGCGAGCTGAGCGGTGGAGAAGTTGTACACCCAGGCGTCGCGGTTGGTCTTCAGTCCGCCGGAGTAGTCGGTGAAGATGGCGGTCTCGTCGGATCCGCGCCTGACGGCGATGGGTGTGTAGGCGGCGTAGGCGCTGTTTCGGTGGTCGATCCAGTCGCCTTCGGCGTTGGGGGTTACCAACTCCCACGCCATCGTCGTGAATTGGCTGGTGGCGACGATCGCGAGCTTATCTTCGCGAGAGAGGCCGTCTCCGATGTCGCGGTAATGGATGCGGCACGGGCCCGTGGCCGCGGGATTCTTCACGGCGATGAGGATGGCCGCGCCGGTTTGCGATCCGTCGTCGAAGATCTTGCCACCTTCTGTGCGCCAGTCGGTTTGGCGTTGGTTTCCGCGGAGATCGTAGATGTAGAGGGCGGAGAATTCCTCGGGCATCGCAATGCGGAGTCCGTCAGTGGTGTTGCCGGTGAGCCAGCCGGAGTTGGTGACGTAGGCGACGATTCCGGTGTCTCCGATGCGGTCAGTCGCCCATCGGATGGCGCGCACGTACGAGTCGTAGAGCTTGCTCTTGAGTTTGGCGGTGGACCGGGCGGCGTAGGTGGTGGAAATGGCGGCATCGAGGGTGGGGTAGGGCTGCTTGGCGTTGTTGTCGTTGGCACTGCCTTGCCCCGACTTGTAGGGCGGGTTGCCGACGATGACGCGGATGGGCGAGGCCTGCTGGGCGATGATGCGGTCGTTGTTCTGGGGAAAGAGCTCGGCGTCCATGGTGTCGCCGGCTTCGGTGATCTGGAAGGTGTCGGTGAGCACTATGCCGTTGAACGGCTGGTACTCGCCGCCGCCGGCACCGTGGTAGGCGGCTTCAATGTTGATCGCGGCGATGTAATAGGCCAGTAGCACGATCTCGTTGGCGTGCAGCTCCTTGGCGTACTTGCGGGCAAGGTCTTCGGGCCGGATCAGTCCGCTTTGGATGAGGCGCACGATGAAGGTGCCGGTGCCGGTGAACGGGTCGAGGATGTGGACATCGGGCTCGGTGAGGGTCAGTCCGAATTCCGCGTGCAGCGCTTCGTTGGCGGCGCGCAGGATGAAGTCCACGATTTGGGTGGGGTGTAGACGATTCCGAGGGCAGAGGCCGTCCGCGGGAACCCAACTCGGAAGAACTTCTCGTAGAGTTCGACGATGATGCGCTGCTTGCCTTCGGCGTTGTCGATGCCGGCGGCGCGCATTCGTACGGATTCGTAGAAGCCCTCCAGGCGTTGGGTTTCGGTGTCTAGGGCCTGATCGTGCAGGGTCGCCACCATGGTCTGCATCACTCGGGAGACAGGATTGTGCCCGGCGAAGTCGTAGCCCTCGAACAGGGCGTCGAAAACCGGCTTAGTAATCAGGTGTTGGGAGAGCATTTCGACGGCCTGGTCGCGGTTGATCGAGCCGTTGAGGTTGGCGCGCAGCGCCTCGACGAACTTGTCGAACGCGGCGGCGACATCGGGGGTGGCGTCGCCGAGCAGCGCCTTGATACGGGTCTGCTGGGCGATGGCGATGGCCGCGACATCCTTGGCCCAATCTTCCCAGTATGTGCGGGTGCCGACCTTGTCGACGATCTTGGCGTAGACCGCGTCGCGCCATTGGTCGGGGGTGAACATCGTGAGCTGTTGAGCGACCTGCGCGGATTCGCGGGAGGGGCTAGGGCTGGTCGTACCTTCATCGTTGGTTGTGGCCGTGAGGTCCTCGGCGGCGTTAGGGACGTGGCCAACCAGGATGGAGTCAGCAGCCTTCCTGTTGAGTTCCAGCTTGTTGACCGTGGCGTTAAAACGGTCGTCGTGGGCTCGAAGCGCCTGCAGTACCTGCCAGACCACCTTGAATCGGCGGTTGTCGGCGAGAGCTTGACTCGGTGCAACGCCGGCGGGTACCCCCACAGGCAGGATGATGTACCCGTACTGCTTGCCCTCCGCCCGGCGCATGACGCGGCCGACGGATTGCACGACGTCGACCACGGAGCTGCGCGGGTTGAGGAAGAGCACCGCGTCGAGGCTGGGGACGTCGACCCCTTCGGAGAGGCAGCGGGCGTTCGCCAGGATGCGACACTGATTCTCAGGTAGCGGTGCCTTGAGCCACTGGAGCCGGTGGTTGCGTTCCAGGGCGTTATAGGTGCCGTCTACATGCTCGACATCGCACCGCAGAAGCTGGTCGTCGGACTGGTCGTAGGCGTCGATGACGGTGGCGAACTTGCCGGCCAGCTTCTTGGAGGACTTGATGTCGCGCAAGAAGGCCACCGCGCGCTGCATGGGGCGAACGTCGGCGCCGAAGTCGGCGCCTCCGGCCGCCTTGCCGGTGCGCTTGGCGAGCCCGTTCCAACAGCCGACGATCTTGGTGGCGTCATCCAGGTTAAGTTCGCTGTTGACGTCCGCGAGCTGCTGCTGCAACGGCCCGGCGATGTACTTCTCGTCAACGGTGAGCACCAGCACCTTGTAGTCGGTGAGCAGGCCCCGTTCAACGGCTTCGCCGAAGCCCAGGCGGTGAAAGGTGGGGCCGTAGAGCGAGTCGTCGTCCATGGAGGCGAGAACTGCCGAGTGCTCGGCAGCCTTGGTCTTGGTCTCTTCGGCGAACAGCCGCGGTGTGGCTGTCATGTAGAGCCGCTTGCTGGCCGCCAGGAAGCCGGCGTCGTGCACTTTGACGAAGTTGGATTCGTCGCTGTCGACGAGTGTGACGCCGGTGGTGCGGTGTGCTTCGTCGCAGATGACCAGGTCAAAATCTTCGAGGCCGGCGGACTGCGCGGCATTAATCACGTTGATGGACTGATAGGTGCTGAACACCACCGTGAGGCCCTTGGCGCGCTTGCGGTGCTCCATCTGCGCGACGAGCTTCACGGGATCGGTGGTGGCCGGTAGTGGTACGTCGTAGGGGTTGATGTCTTCGGCGGCGCGCGAGACCTGGTGTCGGAGCAGACGGCGAAGGATCGAAGATCGGTCTGGCACTGGGCGGTCCATTCGCGCAACGTCTGCGACAGCAGGGAGATCGAAGGCACCAGGAACAGAACTTTGGCGGTTCCGCCGAGATCCTCGACGGTCTGTTCGCAAATCTTCAGTGCGGTGAAGGTCTTGCCCGTGCCGCACGCCATGATCAGCTTGCCGCGGTCGTGTTCGGTGAAGCCGGCGATGACCTTGTCGATGGCCTCGCGTTGGTGTGGCCACGGGTCACGTTTGGGGGCAGGCGCCAACTCGAGTTCGAGACTGTCAACAGGACCAGCGAAGGCCCAGTCGATGGGAGCCTCTGCGATGTCGGCCAGGCCGATGCGTTGCACCGGGATCTGCTGTCCATCGACGGCGTCCTCGGCGTTCTTGCCCCATTTGTCGGTCGTGGAGATGATTAGCCGGTGCGCGAAGGGATGTTTACCCGATGCGGACAGGAACGAGTCGACGTCTGGCTTGCCCAGTACGTGATCGGGTTCGTAGAACTTGCATTGATGGCCCATAAGTCGCCGGTGTCGACTTCTTCGGCGACCAGGTCGATGCCAGTGTCGATCTTGCCGGCGCGCCCAGGCCAGTCTTTCCACAACCAGACCTGTTTGAACAGTCTGCCGTAAACCGAGTCCAGCGGTAGGTACTGAGCCATAAGCTGCTCGAACTTCGCGCCGCGTTCGTAGTTATTGGGGCACGCCGGAAGGCCTCGAACACTTCATGCACCGACGTCGTCATCGCCGCGTCCCCTCTCCCTGGCGCTGGGAGTCAACCCTAAACGGCGGAACTACCCGACGAGGTCACAGACGACGAAACTCTTGACGCGCCGCACATCGGAATCACTCGCTCGGGTCGCGCGGGGCGACTGTGAACGGTCCCAGCCACGGCCCGATAGTGAGCGACGCCTCGTTTTCCACGTCGATGGCGTCGAATACGGGGCTCGCGCGGAGGTCGGCGTGCTCGCTGAAGATGTCAGTGCTCCCCAGGACGAGAGGTGTGCCCAGATATTGCACCTTGTCGGTCGCCGGCATTCGGCGACGTTCGCCCTCGTCGGTGACCCGGTGCTTGATCCGGCAGACGCCTGCGAGGCGGGTCGTGCCCTCACTTAGGCATCCGTAGGCGGTGTCCGTCGTGATCATTTCAGGTTTGAGCGGCAACAGGATTCGCACTCCTCGCCGCTGGATGTAGATGTGCGGGTCACGATTCAGGTCCCCCGTGAGACGCACATGTTGGTTGGGTGCGGCCCCGTTGCGGGTGCGTACTTGGGTGTCGAAGATCAGCAGATCCCCCTGGTGCAACTGGCGCAGATCGAGAGTTTGTACGAAGCGCTTGGCGCGCAGGGCGACGGTGTCGAGCTCCTCGACCAGCGTGCGTCGAAATCGGACGTGGCCGGGTCCACGGCGCACGGTCCAGTCCAGGTCGGGCACCTCGATTCGAGTTCCGTGTGACAGCACGAGGTCATAGAGCCGATCAATGTCCACGTAGTGCACCGCGTCCAGGCGGGGTATGTGACTGGGAGTTACCGCGACCGCCGTGGCGGTGCCGCCCGGTCGGCGGCCGGGCGGCTGCCGGCTCTCCCGCTCAGCGTCGTGATGCAGACGCCGCAGCGAATCGTCAAGCTGGTCACTACCGGTCATCGCTCTGACGAAGACAGCCAACTTTCCCACCGGATTGGGGACCGAGGTGCCGTTGAGCCATTCACCGACGCTAGAAGTGCTAAAGGAAAAGCTTCTCGACTGCGCGCTGGCCCGGCTGACGATGTCTTTATAGGGCCTTTTTCCACCGCTGATGTGTAGATGCCGTAGCTCAGCGGCCAGACGCATTCGCGCGGTGAGGGGCTCGCTCACCGGCTGAACCCCTGCCAGCAGTCCGCTCCGGAGTTCCGGTCACCGGAATTCCGGCGCGCGCCGTCTGAACTGGTCATTCGCTCACGATAGTCGCGCAGATGCTCGCCGGACCGGGGCGTCGCGAATGAACTCGCATCGAACGCGCACCCGACGAAAGGCACACCATCATGTCGATGCTCATCGAGACACTCACCGACCGGGCGGACGGCGCAACGCTTCCCATGCTGGTCTACTGCTCTGCTGTCTCCGCTCTGGCCTTCACCGCCGCCTTCGCGCCCAGCCGGCGCCGGCGAAACGCCGCGCTGCGCGCGCTGCGCGCCCTGCTCGGCCGGTCCGACGACGACACGGGTTCACCGCCGCGGTGACCAATCTGCCCTTCCTCGACCCAGAGGTGTCAACGACGGCTGAATTCTCACCCCTTTTCGACGCTGGAAAGTTGACCCCCTGCTTGGTTGGTTTGTAGGTCAGTCTTCGGTGGTCGTAGCCGCTGTGGGAACGCGGCCAAGGTCTCGGTTCTTGAGTCGGTAGCTATCTCCTTTCAGTCCGATGACTTCGGCGTGGTGGACGAGGCGGTCGATCATCGCTGCGGCGACGACGTCATCGCCGAACACTTCGCCCCACCGGCCGAACTGCTTGTTGGACGTGACAATCAGGCTGGCCCGCTCATAGCGTGAGGACACCAGCTGGAAGAAGAGATTGGCGGCTTCGGGTTCGAACGGGATGTAGCCGACCTCGTCGATGACCAGCAGTGGGTAGCGGCCGAGGCGAACCAGTTCGGCTTGTAGCTTGCCGGCGTGATGGGCCTGGGCCAGCATGTTGACCCAGTCCGCGGCGGTGGCGAACAGGACGCGATGCCCGGCTTGGCAGGCCCGGATCGCCAAGCCGATCGCGAGGTGGGTCTTGCCGGTGCCGGGTGGGCCCAGGAACACCACGTTGTCCTTGGCGACGACGAAGTCCAGCGTGCCCAAGTGCGCTATCAGGTCACGTTTGAGCCCGCGTGCATGATCGAAGTCAAACTCCTCCAACGACTTTCGGGCTGGGAAGCGCGCCGCCCGGATGCGGCCTTCGCCGCCGTGTGATTCGCGTGCGGAGACTTCGCGTTGCAGGCACGCCACCAGGAACTCCTCATGGCTCCAGGATTCGGTGCGGGCCCGTTCGGCGAGGCGATCCACCGACTCTCTCAGCGTCGGCGCCTTCAGTGCCCGGGTCAGGTAGGCCACCTCGGCGGCGAGATCTCGGGCAGGCTTGTCTGCAGTGGTGCGGGTGGCCATCACGCCACCCCGCCGTCGAGATCGCCCACGCCCAGGGCGGTGTCGTAGTCACTCAAGGCCCGCTGTTCGACGTCGAGTTCGGCGACTGAGTGCAGCACCGCGACCCGTTCGCGGCGCAGCGACCGCGCGGCCGCGACGTGTTCGGGATCGGAGATCGTCTGATGCCGCGCCCAGATACGTTCGTGGTCGGCGACGACGCGGCCCTCGCAGAGGGCCCGCACCACGTTCAGGTCGGCGATCACCTCGATGCGGCGTCCGATGACGGAGGGATGTACCGAGTAGTCGTTGCCATCGAGGCGCACGTAGTGATCGCGAGCCAATCGCGTCGACGATCGCCACCCCGTCGCCGGCGCGACTGGCGGCAGCGCCAGCATCGCTTGCCGGTCAGCGACCATCCGATCGGCCGGGGTACATCCCAACGCGCGGCGATGTCGGGTGTTCACTACCGAGATCCACTGCTGCAGTTGAGTATTGAAGTCCGATGGCGACCCGAAAGAGCGACCCGGCAAGAAAGAGCGCTCCAAGTGATCGTGACAGCGTTCGACGAGTCCCTTGGCTTCGGGGTCGGCGGGTTTGCACACCAACACCTTGGTACCCAGTGACCCGCGGAAGGCTTGGCACTCCCCGGTGAGCTCCACCCGCCCGGCCCGCCACCGGCCGATCGCACTCTCGCCATCCCAGACCAGCACCCGCGGCACCGCGCCCAGCTTTTCGATCAGCTGCCACCACCCGGCGAAAAGATCGGCTGCCGAACGCGTCGGCAGCAGCAGCGCCGACAACCACCGCGAATAGCCGGTGATCATCGTCAACACCGGCAGCAACGCCGGTCGGCGCACCTGTCCAAATCCCACCGGCAGATCGATCGGCGGAAACCATAGATCGCATTGGGCGATCTCGCCGGCCACGTAGCTCGTCCGGCTCGCCGGATCCGGTGGCAGATAAACCGGGCGCAGCTCGGCGACCCGTTTCTTGAACACCGTCAACCCACGGTCCCAGCCCACTCGTTCGGCGATCACCGTCGCTGGCATCCTCGGATAGCTCTGCAGCAGTTCGCGAATGCGCGGCTCGACCTCGTCCACGATCGAGCCCGCCGGCGTGCGTTGATACTTTGGCGGCGCGTCCGAGGCGATGGCAGAGCGCACCGTGTTCCTCGAAACACCCAGCACCCGCACGATTGCCTTGATCGGTAGCCCCTCCGCTCGATACAGCCTGCGGATCTCAGCCCAGTCCTCCACGGATAACACCCCTTCATCTCCCTCGGCTCGGTAAGCCGAGGATCAATCGAAGGGGGTCAAAGTTCAGGCGTCGACACGGGGTTATCTTTCAGGCGTCGCCGACAAGAGGCGGGGTCAGCTACTCGACGAGGTCGCGCCAGGGTACTGACGGGCTGCGGAAGGCGGTAGTGGCCGCCAGGTCGAGTGAGAAAGTAACTGCAGATCGCCGACCGCCAGGTTGATTGAGAGAACCGCCAGATGCATTGAGACCGGACAAGAAGAGAACCGACTGTCCGGTCTCAGTGAAGTTGTCAGTCGGCACTTGCGAAGATGCCAACTCCAATGAGAAGGGGGTCGAGCAGACCGTCTTACCGATGTTGTCATCTCCGTAGTGGAGGCCGAACGATCGCCTTCGCGGCACTAAACGGTTCGTGCCGTAGCTACCGAGCGAAGAGCTCACATCGTCGCGGGTGTCACGAACATGCAGGGTCAGCGCCTTCGCTATCCGCGTCTGTGCGCGGCGGGAGATGCTCCGCCAACGCTTCTGCAGCGATGGATATCCGCCAACGCTTCTGCAGCGATGGATAACAGTCGATATCCATGCGTGCCCACGTCAACTGCTTAGAGACTTAGAGTCCTCTGCCTGTCGCCCGCAGCAAGTTGGGGTTCATGAGCTTCAAGCTGAGCTGTCGCCCTTTCCGTATACCGCGACGACGACGGTGCGATCCAGGGAATTCTCTGACCAGACCCCGATCTCAATGTTTCCGCAGTCGCTCATGATCGCGAAGTAGTCCGGACGGTAGTACCACTGGTTGAGGATTTCGATCCCGCTGATGGCGAGCGCTGGGTTGATTGCAACTGTTTCGGCTACGACGCCGTCGTAGCCGGCGTTGCGTGCTCGGTCGGACACGGTCGTGCCGTCGGAGCCGATGTCGCCGTCGAGGTTGCGATTGTTGAGCACGTCTTCGGTTTGCCACTGAGCAGCCAGCCGCAGCTTCGCGTTTGGACGGATGCGTGTAGTGCAACCGGCCTGGTGTTGGATCGTATACACGTTGATCGCCACGCTGTCGTTGAGTCGGCGGTTGTCCGCGTGGGCCTGCGGCACGTCGAGCATCAAGGTGGTAAGGGCCGCGACCCCGAGGGCAACGCTGGCGGCGAGCCGGGCAACGCTCTTTCCCGCAATCATGTTCGATACACTACAGAGACCACGCGCCAACGGTGCAGTTTTGTTTGATCAAGGTTGGAGAGATTGGTCCGAGCCGCACCCCAACAGGCGTGGGTTCGTTAAAGCCCCCGCAGTCGCAAGGGATGGGTCTCATTCGGCGCGCAGGAACTGAATTTCCTGGTTAGCCAGGTCGTGAGCTTCAGCCTCGTCGATCTGCTGTCCGCCGGCCTTGATCAGGCGTACGCGCCCGCGTTTGAGGTCGTCACGGTATCGCGCGTCTATGACATCGAACTCAAGGTTTTTCACATAGATGCGCATGCGGTCGCTGAGCAGGTCGTCGGTTCGCCATTCTTCCACCACTTGGGGGAGGAAGTCGGTAGAGACCAGGAGGGCGTGAGCGACAGACCGAGCTCGTTCGTCGCGCAGGCCCAGGAGCACTTCGCGCGGCGACGAGCGGATGAGGTGGTCCTTCCACCAGTCGAAGTCCTCGAGGACGTCGACGACGGTGAGCTCGGTGCTGGGCTGCAGCAGCGTCCTGACCAGATGGTCGCCTGCCACGTCGAAATAGGCCTGGCGTCGCTCCGGTGGCAGCGCGTCGGCGTTCTTGAGCAATTCTGCGCGCACGTCTTCAGTCGAATAGCAGTATCGGCGGATGCCATGAATCGACGGATCGAAGAAGCCGTACTCATAGTTGAAGACACGGAAGGGGTTCACACCGCTGTCAAGGGTGGAGGGCCATCCCACCTTCGCCGCCGTGGACGAGAAGTTCCAGGGATGCGGGCCGATCCGGGTTCGATTGAAGATGTCGTCGAACACCGGCGCGCCGTGCAACCGTTCGGGCACGATGAGTCCTGGGTTTCGCGAATAGTTGATGCTGACGCCGGATGCCTGTGCTTTGCGCAAGAATCGGTTGTAGTCGAGGTAGGTCAACGACGCGGTGTACCGCACCAGCGGCAACGGGCGTGACTCGGCGACGTGAAAGACTGCATCGTAGAGTCGCGCGACCCAGTCATCGCCCCACACGTCCTCTGCTGCGACGGCTATGTTGGTCGCCACCTCAGCTTCTGCGCCGTCGTACTGGGCGCCGACGGTCGCGGCACCGAGTAGCCCCAGCAGTGCCGTGCAAGGGGAGTCGAATCCGGCAATCCCGTTGCCCGATCTAATGAGCAGCCGCAGCGACTGGGCGAGGCTTCCGAAGACGGTGTCGTCGTCAACGACGATGGACGGTCGTAGATCGGACAGCAGTTGGAGCCCGTCGGCGGTAAATTCGCGTTGTTGATCGCCGACCCCCATGGAAGCGCGGACGAACTCGCCCAAGACACGAATGTGCTCTGGGGACCGCTCCTCGTCCCCGTTCTCGGCCAGGGCGTCTCGGATGTTGGCGGCGATGGCCGTTGTCTCGGTGAAGGTTTCGACGACGCCGAGGAAGTCCAGCAGTTCTCTGCGCCGCCCGGACGAGAAGGGCACCTCGCGCGAGCGTCGGTTCGCGGCAATCGCCACCTCTGCGAGTGAGACCTGCGGTCCGTGCCTGTTGCTGCCGTTGCCCGCGTAAGACCTGACTACGTTGTTGCGTACCCATTGATTGACGGCCTGGCGGCTGACCCCCACCGCGCGCGACGCCTCGGCTTGGCTGACCAGGTCGGACGGGACCTCGTCGGGTATCGCCGTGGTGCGGAGCCGTTCGGCCGCCCGCTCGAGAGCTCGCACCAGCTCTGGCAAGGGGACGGCACCCGATTCGCCAAGGGTGAGCGCCAACCGTTCGAGGGCCACGGTGACCGACTCTTCCCCCTGGCTGTGCATGTCGTCCTTACTCATAATTAACGCGCGTGTGAGAAGTAGTGTAACCGCATAAGAGGCCACATGGACGGCGGAATCGACGTGCAGCGCCGGCCCGAACGCAGCTCTCCCCGAGAGCTGGTTCGATTGCACAAGCTCGCCGAACGGCTGATGTACGCAGGGTCCGGGTTCGATGTCCACAACCGATCCCAGGACCAGGAAAGTGCGCTCTGTCGGACAACCAGAACCCGTCGTCTATTGATGTTCATGTCGTGTTACGGTACGAACGCGCTGGCGATGCGGTACCGACTGCAGTAGGTCTCCTGTGGTGGCCGCGCGACCCGCCCACCACCATCCAGGGAGCCATATGAAAGCCGCGGTGATCACGACGGTCGGCGACGCGTTCGCCATTCGGGACGACCTCGAGTTGGACCGCCCCGGTGCCGACGAGGTGCTGGTCGACGTGAAGGCCAGCGGTTTGTGCCACAGCGACTATTACGTCGCGACCACGGAGATCGGACAGTCGTTGCCCGCGGTCCTGGGTCACGAGGTGTCCGGAGTGGTGATCGAGGTGGGTGCCAACGTCGTGGGTTTCGCTGCCGGCGACCACGTCGTGGCATGCCTCGCCGGGTTTTGCGGGCGGTGTGACCGCTGCCTCAGCGGGAGGTCCAACCTGTGCCGCAATTACCCCGCCGGAACCCAACGCAGCCCCGGTGACCGTTCGCGCCTGACGTTGGGGGGCGAGGCGATTGCTCAGTTCTCCGAAGTGTCGGGCTTCGCCGAACGCGTGCTGCTGCACCAAAACAACGCCGTAGTGATTCCCCATGACGTGCCGTTCCCTCAGGCGGCAATTCTGGGGTGCGGCGTGACGACGGGCGCAGGGTCGGCAATCCGGTCGGCCGGCGTGCGCGTGGGTGAGGACGTCGCCGTCATCGGGTGCGGGGGAGTGGGCCTCAACACCATCCAGGGTGCCGCGCTCGCGGGCGCCCGCAAGGTGATCGCCGTCGACATCCAGCCGACAAAACTCGAGCTGGCATCGACGAAGTTTGGGGCCACCCACACCGTGAACGCCGCCGACCAGGATGCGGTGGAGGCGGTGCGTGAGCTCACCGCCGGGGGAGTCGACCATGCCTTCGAAGTGATCGGCGGCATTCCACGGACCTTGGAGCAAGCCGTGGAGATGCTCGCCCCGGGGGGCACGGCGTACATCGTCGGAGCACAACCGCCCACCTCGGCCTTGGCGATGCCGGCGGCGAACTTCCTCTTCCAGAAGACCGGTCTTCGAGGCGTGTTCATGGGTTCGACGAATTTCAAGGTCGACATACCGTTGTATGCCGAGTTGTACCTGCAAGGGCGCTTCAACCTCGACGATTTGATCTCACGAACAATTCGGCTCGACGAGATCAACGAGGCCTACGCCGATCTCGCCGGCGGGAATGTGGCGCGCTCGATGATCACGTCGTTCTAATCCCGACGGTCGACCGGGGGATCTGATGTTGAACGCGCATGAGCCGGCAAAAGCGTGGACAGCAGGGTCTCGATGGCGGCCGCAGTGTTCACCGGGGCGTCGAGCGGTACGTGGTGGAAGGCTCCGTTGACGACGACGTGTGGCACCGTGGTGCCCATCAGCGACCCGAGGAATTGCACCGTCCCCGCCGTGGCCAATTCACTCCGAGATCCGTAGATGAATCCCGTCGGGCACGTTATGCGGCGAATCGATTCGTAGAGTTCCTCACGTGAGAGGCGTTGCAACGCATTTGGATCGAATTTCCACCGCCAGCCGAACTCGTCGCGCCGTAAGCCGGCACGAGCGACGGACGCGAGAAGGGCGGGGTCGGCAGTCGAGGTGCGGGGTCGCAGACGAAAATTTGCCAGCGCCTCGTCCTGGTTGGCGTAGAACTTGACTCCTCGGGTGCCGGTGCCGAGGGGTCGGTGGGGGATCACCGCGCTGTCGACGGCGACGACGGCGGCGACTTGGTGGCGATGGCGTCCCGCGGTGTGCAGCGCGACCAGGCCTCCCATGCTGTGGCCGATGAGCACCGCAGGACCGGCGTCGAGGTCGTTGACGACGGCGCTAACGTCGTCGGCCCAGATGTCGGCGTCGTAGCGCCGACGATGCCCGCTGTCACCGTGGCCGGAAAGGTCCATCGTGACGACGTCGTGCGTTCCGCGGAGCAAGGGAACCACCGCCGTCCACCACGCGGAATGTCCGCTCGCACCGTGGATGAGTATGAGAGGAGGTGCGCCGACGACACCGGTCCGTTGGTAGCGGATCTCGCAGTCCTGGACCACGACGAGGGCGTCGGACCCCTGCCAGGCGGCCCCGTGGCCGGGACCCTGCCAGGTCGGCTGGGCACCAGGTGAGAGCCGCCGAGGGTGAGCCGCGACGGTTATACCTTCGTGCCGGCTTGGGCTTTTGCCTCTACGTCGTCGAACAGATCGTCGAGAGCTTTGCGCGCGGCGTGAATGCGCACGGCGTAGTCGTCGTCCGCACTGGACGTTGCGTCGACCGGTGCGAGTGCAGTGCGCTCTGGAGCGGCCGAGGCCACCGCCGTGAGCACCGACCAGACCTCGCGGACGAGCGCCTTGGCAAGACGGTCGTAGTCGATGTCGATCTTGCTCGACACGTCGTCAACGGTGTCGGTGGCAGACCCGTCGGGCGGGGACATCACCGGGCGGAAGGCCTGCACGGTGTCGGGTGTGGCGCTGATCTTGTAGGTCCGCTTTCCGCGGATCTCGCGGGAGATCTCGCCCTCCTGCTCCATTGCCGCGATCAGTTGGATGAAGGCCACCGACGAGCCTCGGTAGTCGATGCGGTCCTTCAACACGCCCGTGGCGAAGCCGGAGGTGTCCGCGATCGGGCCTGCAGTGGCGAGTAGTTGCCGGACGCGTGCTCTCGCGGTGCGGTCTCGTGCCATCGGTCTCAGCTCCAATGTTGCGATCACCTACGACGGACTCCCCCGGCAGGCACCCGACGCTCCGTTGCACCGGTAACCCACCGAGGACGAGCACGGCTGAGTCTGTCGACCTAGACGTGCTTGCGAACGAGTGTAACACCACTGCGGTGCGCCCTGCTGGACGTCGTTGCGTGCAGTTATCCGTCCCTATGGTGAACTACTATCATAGAGGCGCCCGCGACGTAGGCGGGCGGATGCAAAGGAGCGCCACTTCGTGACACGGGACCTACATCACTGGATCGACGGACGAGCGCGGGCGAACGGAGCCGCGGCGACGGTGGTGGTGTCGGGTCCGCTGGATCGCCTGCCGGTGGCGACAGTGCCCCTTGGATCGGCCAAGGACGTCGACGACGCGGTCGCCGCGGCACGTCAGGCCTTCCCGGCGTGGCGCAACCTGGCACCGGTGGAGCGCGGCCGGCTCCTAGCCAAGGTTGCGGCGAGGCTCCGGGAACGCGAGCGAGATTTCGTCGACGTCGAAGTGTCCGAGACGGGCAAGCTGACCAGCGAGATGGTTAGCGGTTTGCATGTCTCTGCCGACTACTTCGAGTTCTACGCCGGCGTGGTCCGCGCCCTCTTTGGCGAGACCATCAATCTCGGCGCGGGCGACCACGCATTCACCAGTCGCGAACCCTTTGGCGTGGTGGGAATGATCACGCCATGGAACGGGCCGCTGACGCAGGCGTCGCGGGGGGTCTCGGCCGCGTTGGCGGCGGGGAACACCGTAGTGCTCAAGCCCTCGGAGTTCACTTCCAGCACGTCGGTCATGCTCGCCGAATTGGCTAGCGACGTCGGTCTGCCGCCAGGCGTCCTCAACGTGGTGCTCGGAACGGGCACCGAGGTGGGCTCGTCGATCTGTGCACATCCGGATGTGCGCTTGTTGGCGTTCACCGGGTCGGTTGGCGTCGGCAAGATGGTAGCCCGGGCTGCCGCGGACCGTTTGGTGCCAGCGATCCTCGAACTTGGCGGCAAGTCCGCGAACATCGTGTTCGACGACGCCGACCTGGAGCGGGCAACGCAGAGTGCTCTGACAATCTGCGTAGGAGCCGGCCAGCAGTGTTCGGCGTTGAGCCGACTACTGTTGCAGGACACCATTTACGAGGATTTCCTGGCACGGGTGGGCGCTGCGATGACGTCGCGCGTTCCCGGGCCAACGCTGGCGCCGATGACCACCGAAGCGCAATACGACAAGGTGGTCGAGTACTTCGAGGTGGCGCGGGCCGAGGGTGCGCGGCTCGTCACGGGCGGACGCGCGGTGACCGGGGAACTGGCGCGCGGACGCTATGTCGAGGCCACCGTGTACGCCGACGTCACCCCCGACATGCGGCTGTTTCGCGAAGAAGTGTTCGGTCCGGTACTCGCGGCGACCCCTTTCACCACTGAGGACGAGGCAATTGCGTTGGCCAACGACTCGGAGTTCGGCCTCGCGGCCAGTGTGTGGACCACGGATTCGGCGCGGGGTTTGCGCGTCGCATCATCGCTGGAGTCCGGACAGGTCATGATCAACGGAGGCCGTTCCGGAATCGAGACGCCCTTCGGGGGATACAAGGCCAGCGGAATCGGCCGGGAGAAGGGCTTTGAATCTCTGAAGCACTACACACAGGTGAAGACGACGATCGTCTCGACGCGCTGACCGCCCCAGGCAAACGCCAAGCTCTCGGCGGCGACCGCGAAGCGAGGCAATTCTCCGGGCGCCAAGTCGACGCTCAGACTCACGGTGAGGCTTGCGATGGCGGGTCGGTCAGTGACCCAATAGCCTGTCCGAGAAGGTCATCGCAAGGGCACCCCTCTCATCGCTCCTAGCCGCGCGGAGGCGCCGACGACGCGTCGGCGTGGTCCAGCGAGTCCCGGTGCAGCATCATGCCCATTGCCACGAGTTGGTCGGCGGAGACCGACGCGGCACTCGAGTCGACCCCGTCGTCGACGCCGAGCATGCGGAGGTCGACTCCCAGGTGTTGCCCGAGTGCTCCGAGTCGTCGGGCGGTCTCCCACACCAGCTCCCGCCAGCTCATCCATCCCAGGGTGTCGTCGGTGTCGGGCGCGTCGGGCAACAGGTCTGCCGCACAGTTTGCCAGATCCCAGAAGGATTCGATGTCCACGACAGGCTCCTTCGACTTTGTAGTGCGCGTCACAACGACTGTAGAGATGTGTCCTACTCACGTCAAGCGACGCCATTGACACAAGCACTCTGCGATGCGCCCGCACCCGCGGACCGGGGAGCTACGTGCGGCGGACGACGGATTTCCGAGTGTTGCTATAAATAGGATCGAACACCATTACGGTGGTTGCGGCTGCGGCCACCAGCACACGACGGGAGCCAGATGTCTTCGAAGAGTGGGCCACTGGAGGGCGTGCGGGTCGTCGACGCCACCACGGGCATCGCGGGCCCGTTGGCAACGATGATCCTCGCGGACTTCGGTGCCGACGTGCTGCGCGTCGAGGTCGGTGTGGGCGGGGAGGTCGCGTCGCCGCTGCCAGGGGAAGTCATGTGGCACCGCAACAAGACCGTGGTCGTCGTCGGAGACGACCCGGCAGGGCTGCTCGACGACGTGGATCTGGTCGTCACCAGCGACGACGCCGAGGCGCGACGCTTGGGCGTCGCGGTGGACGGCCCTCAGCCCGGCGCCCTGGTTCACTTGCATCTGCCAGCGTGGCGCCCCCCCGCGGGCGAAGTGGTGGACCCGATGCTCGCCGACCGGATGGTGCAGGCCCGGTACGGGGTCGCTCGTCGTCAGACGTCGTTCGGTGGCGGCCCGGTCGAATGCGTCTACCCGTTCGTGAGCTACCTCCAGGGAGCTTGGGGTGCAACGGTTTCCATTGCGGCACTAGTCGAACGAGTTCAACGCGGCATCGGGCAGCGGGTGGTGGTCGACGCGTTGCACGGGGCGATCGTCGCCGCGACCACCACGATGTTCGCCGACCCGAAGACTCCCCTACCCAACACGGCCGTGGGCCCGGGCGGTCCAAATCCGGCATTCGGTACCTACGAATGCGCAGACGGCGAGTGGATCTTCCTCGGCGCCCTCGGGGTGAAGTTTCAGGACATCGCCTTCGAGGTTCTCGGCACCACCGATGTGACGGCTCATCCACGGATTGCCGCCAATCGGGAAGAGATCTATGCAGTCGACCTTCGCAACCAGGTACGGGCTCGCATCGCGGAAGGTTTCCGTGCCCAGTCACGAGCGCACTGGCTGGACGGGCTCGGACGGGCCGGGTGCCCGGTGAGCCCGGTAGGACGTCGCGACGAGTGGCTCGACCATCCCCAGGTCGTCGCCATGGGACAACGCGTGACCATCGACGACCCGCAGGTTGGCCGCGTGGTCATGGGGGGCATTCCCGTGGATTTCTCCGAGAGTCCCTGCCCGGACGTCCTGGCGCGCCGATACGCCGATCACGTCACGTGGCCAGACCGTCCGCGACCCGTGGTGTCGGCGAGCGGCGACGTGGGCGAGGCGCTACCTGGGCGCGGCCCGCTGGACGGTGTCCGAGTCCTCGACCTGGGAACTGTGCTCGCCGGTCCCTACGCCGGTCAGCTCCTGGCATCATTAGGAGCCGACGTGATCAAGGTGGAGACCACCAAGGGAGACGAGTTTCGCACCCGCGGTCACATGGTCAACCGGGGGCAGAGAAGCGTCTCCGTCGACTTGCGCGATGAGCGCGGTCACGACGCGTTCATGTGGCTGGCCGCGTCCAGTCACGTTGTCTTGGACAACTTCCGGCCGGGTGTCTCCACTCGCTTGAAGGTCGACCTGGACTCCCTGCGTACGGTGAACCCAGGGGTGATCGCAACGTCGATCACCGGGTTCGGCGGTATCGGGCCCATGGGCGACCATCCCGGATATGACCCGGTCGTCCAAGCCCTGTCGGGGATCATGCAGGCCCAGGGCGGCGACGCCGAACCGGTGTTCTGCACGGTGTCGGTCAACGACGTCACGAGCGCCTGCCTGGCCGCGCTGGGCACGTGCGCTGCTTTGTATCACCATGCGGTCGGTCGGGGTGGCCAAGCCGTGGGGACCTCGCTGGCGGCGGCGGCAGTGTTCATGCAAGGCAACGAGTTGGTCCGTTACGACGGACGACGGCCGGCGGAAACCGGTGGTCGTGACTATCCGGGGCCGCAACCGACGTCGCGGTATTACCGCTGTGCCGACGGATGGGCACGTTTGCATCTTCCCTCGGCCGACGCGGCCGCACGGGCCGGACTCGTGGCGCATCCGGGCCTGGACACCCGCGCCTTGGCCTACGCGATCGCCTTCTCCGTGGCCGGGATGTCGGTGGCTGAGCTCGCGGACGCGGTAACGCCCTACGGCGGCGTGGTGGAAAGGGCTCGCGACAACAAGGAAGTTCTCGTCGACCCCAACGGTGTCGAGGACGGTCACCTGGGGGTCGTGAGATGGCCCGACGGCAACCAGACCCACCTACCGCGTGCCTACGCCACGTTCGGTCGCCGTGGTGTGCCACCGATGATGACCACTCCGGGAATGGGCGAGCACACCCGGGAGGTACTCCTCGAGGCGGGGCTCGACGAGGCTGCGGTCGAGGAGTTGGCGCGCCGCGGGATCGTCACCCAGGGCGAGCCCATGCATACCGTGGCGGGCACGGGCTATCGGTGAGCCGGCGCCCCTCGGGGCTCGCCGACGCGGCGAGCCGGGCAAGGTCATGGCGGTCAAAGTCCGGCCAAATCGTGTTTATACTCAATGCGAACACAATAAGACCAGAGAGCAGCACGGCGAATCGGGGACGAGTGACGACGATTCGAGATGACGTCGCCGAAGGCACGCACCATGGCCCACGGCGCGGCCGACGACCCGGCCGCCCCACACGGTCGGTGACCGCCGCCGCGGATCGGAAGTGTTGAACGACGTGTCGGACCCGGCACACGGCAACGGGGGAGCGCTCGCCGGCCTGCGAGTGGTCGACCTCTCCCGCGTGCTGGCTGGCCCCTATGCCGCGCAAATGCTCGGAGACCACGGTGCCCACGTCATCAAGGTCGAACCGCCGGCAGGGGATGCCACGCGCCAGTGGGGTGAGGCCTCGCAGGACGGTGTCACCCCGTACTACGCCGGCCTGAACCGCAACAAGCAACACGTCAGTGTGGATCTGTCGACCGCGGCGGGACGGGCCGTGGTCCTGACCCTTCTCGACGGCGCCGACGTGCTGATCGAGAACTTCTTGGCGGGAACGATGGAGCGGTGGGATCTCGCGCCGGAGTGGTTGCTGGAGCAGTTTCCGCGGCTGGTGTACTGCCGCATATCGGCGTTCGGGGTCACCGGGCCCATGGCGGGGCTCCCTGGGTATGACGCGGTACTGCAAGCGTATTCGGGTCTGATGCATCTGAATGGGGAACCCGGAGGACCGCCGGTGCGCATCCCGATGCCCGTGGTCGACCTCACGACCGCGATGCTCGCCTTCTCGGGAGTCTTGTTGGCCCTGAACGAACGCCACGTCTCCGGATGCGGCCAACTCGTCGACGTCAGCTTGCTCGACGCTGCGCTGAGCCTGCAGCACCCCGCTGCTGCGAACTACTTCGCCACGGGCGTTCCGCCGAAACGCTTGGGCAGCGGCCATCCGAACATCTCACCGTGCACCGTGCTCGACGGCGGCGGGGACTACCTCTACGTATCGGCCGGTACCGACAGGCAATTCGCGCAGTTGTGCAGTTATCTCGGGATTGCCAACCTGACTCAGGACACGCGATTTGCCACCAATCAGGCACGTCTGGTCAACGATGCGGAACTTCGTGCTCTCCTCAGCGCTCGACTCGAGGCCCTCACCATCACCGCCGATACGGCCCGAGAGATGATTTCGCTGGGCATTCCGGCGAGTCTGGTTCGGCCCCTGGAGAACGTGTTGACCGACCCGCAAGTGGCCGAACGTGACATGGCGCCGACGGTGGGTGACGTCACCGTCCTGGGCATCCCGGTACGGCTGAGCCGGACGCCAGGCAGCGTGCGAACACCGCCGCGCTCGCAGGGGGCGGACAACGGTGCGATTCTGCGCGACCTCGGACTCAGCGACGACGTGATCACTTCGCTGGAGCACTCGGGGACCGTGCGTGCCCCCGTGGGTCGAGGCTCCACAACTGCACCGTCGGACTCGACGGACTGTCACCTTCCCGGCGAGGCGCATGCCCTCCCGCAGAAGCACCATTAGAGAGGAACACCCGCAATGAGCTACGAAAACATCTTGTACGGCGTGACGGACAAGATTGCGACGATCACGCTGAACCGTCCGGAGAAACGCAACGCCTTGAGCCCGGCGTTGCGTCGCGAACTCGTCGACGCCCTTCGAACCGCGGAGCACGACGACGAGGTCACCGTCATCCTGATCCAGGGGGCCGGCGACGCGTTCTGCGCCGGCTACGACATGAACAGCTACGCCGGCGGCGACGCCAATCCCGAGCGTCCCGCGGGGTGGAATCACAGCGAACTGTTCGAATCCTGGACCGGCCAATTCCCCCGCAGCGCACTGCGCGACTGGTTCACCATTTGGGACTTGATGAAGCCGGTCGTGGCCAAGATCCATGGCTACTGCCTAGCTGGCGGGTCGGAGCTGATGTCGATGTGCGACATCGTGTTCGCCGCCGACGACACCATCATCGGATATCCGCCGACGCGTGCGCAGTCCACACCCGACATCGACTACTTCCCGTGGAAGATGTCCATGGCCCAGGCCAAATATCTTCAGTTGACCGGCAATTCGGTTACGGGTGCGCGCGCCGAGCAGATCGGCTGGATCGCCAAGAGCTTCCCCGCCGCCGAACTCGACGACCAGGTGATGCGGGAGCTCAGACCCATGACGAAACTGCACCCGGCGATGCTGGCGGCCAACAAATTCACGCTCAACCAAAGCTACGAGACGATGGGTATGCGCGCCGCCATGCAGGCATGCGTGCCCTGGTACGTGATCGCCCGGAGCTTCCGACCGGGAGGCGGCGAGTTCCAGCGGTTGGCGGCCGACGAGGGCCTCAAGGCCGCGCTCGCGTGGCGTGACGGCGCCTTCAAGGCCGAGGGCTTTCCGCTGTGACCGACCCGTCGCTGGAAGGTCCCGCAACCGTCGCGGCGGTCAAGGAGCTCAACCACGTCGCCATCGGGGTGTCGGACCTGGAGAAGTCACTGCGGTTCTACACCGAGGGGTTGGGGCTGCGGAAGACCCTCGAGAAGCCAGTCAGCGACCTGACGTGGCTGTTGATGCGACTACCCGAGAACACCAGCGGCACCTCGGTGTTCGTGCAGGGCCCATCCAAGGTCGGCCAACTGGAATTGGTGAAGTGGGATCTGCCCTTGCCCGACGGTGATCAGCCCAAGCGCCCGGGCGGGATGGGCGTCGGACAGTTGTCCTTCCCGGTGGACGCCGAACACATCCACACCATCCATCGCCGCCTGGTCGACCTTGGTGCGGTCGTCTACTCCGAGCCCACGACCACGATCGTGAAGAACTACGGCCCCGTCACGCTGTTCCTCTGCGAGGATCCCGACGGTGTCCAGGTCGAGTTGATCGCGCTGCCCTCACGGGAGGTGGTGCGGGAGTATCGCGCGGCCTTGAAGGACAAGCAGTCCTGACCGAGCCCAGGGCAACGGTCGGCCCCAGCGACGGGACCCCGTCCGCCACCCGAAGCGGACGACGCTAATCGTGTTATTATCTTGTTCAGCTTGTTCGGGGACATGATTAGCGCCGGCACCGCGGTGCGATGGTTCGGAGGAAATGGATGACGCGTCCGTTGAGCGTGGCCGTGATCGGCGCCGGAATGTCCGGGGTCTTCATCGGCCACCACCTCAAGAGCGCCGGCCACGAAGTGACCATCTACGAGAAGCGGTCGGCCGTCGGAGGCACCTGGGACGCCAACACCTACCCAGGCCTGCACGTCGACGTCCTGACACGTAACTACGAGTTCCCTTTCGCCCGACGGCACCATTGGTCCAAGCACTATGCACCCGGCTCGGAAGTCCGGTCGTACCTGCAAGACTTCGCCCGCAGCGCCGGTCTCCTGCCGCACGTGCGCTTCAACACCGAAGTGACCGCCGCCGTCTGGCGGGACGAGGGCTGTTGGGTCCTCACCCTCGACGACGGCACGACCGGCGTCTTCGACATCGTGGTGTCGGCCACTGGTTTCTTGAGAATGCCGCGGATTCCGAACACCCCGGGACGCGACAGCTTCGCGGGGCGCCAGTTTCACTCCTCGGCGTGGGACCACTCCATCGACTTGAGAGACAAGGGTATTCGCTACGGGGTCGTCGGAACCGGATCCAGCGGCGTGCAGATCGTCACCGCGCTGGGCCGGATGGGTCACGACGTCACCCACTTCATCCGATCGCCCCAGTGGATGCAGGTCAAGCCCAACCCGAACTACACGTGGTGGGAAAAGGCCGTCTTGCGGATTCCCCCACTGGCCAAGCGATACGACCAGAGGATGGCCGAGAAGCGCGTCAAGACCGACGGCACCGAGACCTGGAAGCTCGTCGACGGACCCGACCGCGAGGAGATGAACCGCCGCTTCGCCAAGATGCTGGAGGACGCCATCCCAGATCCCCAGCTACGGGCGAAGTTCACGCCCACCGAACCCCCCGGGGTCAAGCGCATCGCCAAAACCCCCGATTACTACCGCGTGGTGCAGCAGCCCAACGTCCACCCGGTCTTCAGCGGTGTCCGCCGAGTGGAGCCGACGGGACTGGTCGACGACGAGGGGTCATTGCACGAAGTCGACGTCGTCGTCTGGGCCACCGGTTTCGACGCCCACGCCTACATGCGACCCATGTCGGTGACCGGGCCCGACGGCGTGACCCTCGACGACGCGTGGCGCGACGGCGTCAAGGCCTTCCGCGCCATCGGCGTCCCCCGGTTCCCCAACTTCTTCCTGCTCTGCGGGCCGTTCGCGCCAATCAACTCGTTGACCATCCCCACGACCTTGGCACACGAAGTCGGGTACCTCATGCGACTGTTCGACGTCATCGCCGACACGGGAGTGGCGTACGCCCCCACCGAAGAAGCCACGCAAGCCTTCCTCGACGACGTGGCAGCAGCGCTGCCCGGGACGACGTTCGCCCTGGGAGACAACTGGTACAGCCAGCGCGTCGGAGTTCCCATCATCTGGCCGTTCACGCGTGCCAAACACGAACAACAATACGAAGTGCTGTCGATGTCGGACTTCGAGGCCTACCCGCCGGCCGCCTCCGCCGGTGACGGCGAGACGCAACCCCAGGACGCAGTCATCCCGGCTCGTCGGCCTGGGCGCAGCGGATAGGCCGCGACCACGATGAACACTCCAATCGTGGATGCCCAAGTTCACGTGTGGAAGGCGTCGTCCCCCGACCGTCCATGGCCCGACGATGCGATCGCACCACAACGTGAGATCCCTTTGGAAATCCCGGAACTCTCCCAGCACATGCAGAAGGCGGGCGTCACGGCAGCTTTGTTGCTCGGCCCCACCTGGGAGGGCGCACGCAACGACTACGTCTTGGCGGCGGCGGCATCCGAACCCGGCAGATACGGCGCCCTATGTCGCTTTCCGACCGGCGACCCGGCTGCGGTGGAGCAGCTTGCGGGCTGGCGAAGCCGCACCGGCGCACTGGGCATCCGGATGTCGCTGAACCGCGGCGACGTGCGCGGCACGCTCGCCGCGGCGATCTCCAGTGGGTTCTTCGCCGCCGCCGCCGCGCATCACATCCCCCTGAGCATCTACGCTCCGGGTCGGTACTGGTTGTACGAGCACCTCGTGCAGCACTACCCGGACCTGAAGATCACAGTCGACCATGCCGGGGTCGAGACCCGGACCGAGTCGTTGCTCACTGCCATCGAACCTCTTCTCGCACTGGCGAAGTACCCGGGCATCGCCGTAAAGGCGTCGGCACTGCCATGCTTCGTCAGCGAGGGCTACCCCTTCCCGTCGATCGTGGACGCCGTCTACTGGCTGGTGGCGGCATTTGGTGCCGAACGAGTCTTTTGGGGGTCGGACTTGTCCCGACTACCCATACCGTATTCACAGCTGGTCGACGTATTCCTCTACCACACAGACGAACTCAGCCAGGCCGAACGCCGACTGGTGCTCGGCGGCGCCCTCCTCGAATGGCTTGACTGGCGTGGCGTCACCAGCGCCGAGTGAGGTCGACACAACTCAGCATTTCGGCACGAACAAGGAGCGACATGACATCTGAAGCCACCAACCCCGGTAGCGGATCACTGGCCGGGGTGCGCGTCGTCGAGATCGGCGACCACCAGGGCGAGTACTGCGGCCTGGTCCTGGCGGGCCTCGGCGCCGAGGTCGTCAAGATCGAACCACCTGGGGGCAGCGCCACCCGCATGACGGCCCCGTTCGTCGACGACATACCCGATCCCGACCAGTCACTGCACTTCTGGGCCTACAACCGAGGCAAGCGGTCGATCGTCGTCGACCTGGAGACCGACGCGGGCAAGAGCGAGTTCGCGTCCATTCTGCAAACCGCCGACGTCCTCCTCGACTCGACGCCGGTGGAGTTCCTGGCCGGTCACGGCTTCGTCGACGACGACCTGCGAGCCGCCGACCCCCGATTGATCGTCGCCCGGATCACGCCATTCGGCGAGACGGGACCCTACCGCGACTTCGCAGCGTCGGACCTCGTGCACTTGGCGCTGGGCGGCATCGTCATGAACAACGGCTACGACCCCGACCCGAAGTTGCGTTACGACACCCCCCCGATCGCACCGCAACTGGGACACTCCTTCGCCATTGCCGGTGAGCAGATGGCGTTCACCGTGATCGCTGCGCTGAGCACCCGCAACCGCACCGGGCGAGGACAACGACTGTCGTGCGCCATTCACGAGGCGGTGGCCAAGAACACCGAGGGCGACCTGATGTCGTGGGTCGCGCTCCGCACACCGTTCAACCGGCAAACCTGCCGCCACTCCGCGCCCACGGTGTCCCGACATCGGTCCATCTTCAATTCCAAGGATGGCCGGTGGTACCTCGCGATGACACGAAATGCAGCTTTGCTGGGTCCCTTCCTCGGCGAGTGGGGAATCGGCGGCCGCATCAGCGACGGCAGCGACGAAGTCGAGAAGGATTCGCGGGTCCTACCCGGAATGGAGGGCGGCGCCGCCAGCAACATGGACGTCGTCGAACAGACCATGCGACGTTACCTCTACGAGGACGTGCCGTGGCGGGAGGCTCAGGAAGCCGGCCTCATGTGGGTTCCGGTACGCAAACCCCACGAGAACGCCCACGACGAGCATTGGCTGCGTCGCGGGTCCTACACGGACGTCGAACACCCCGAAATCGGCCAGACTCTCCGCTACCCGACGAGCAAATGGATTACCAACGGTGCTGACACCACCGGGGGGACCCGGTGGCTCAAGGGCAGGCGGGCGCCGCTGCTGGACGAGGACCGCGCCACCGTGCTCGCCACCACGACTCGGTCAGCGCCCGTTCACCCGCTTCATCTCCCCGCAGTGGGCGCCGAGAAGCTCACACCGTTCGGCTCCCCCTTCCCGCTGCAGGGGGTCAGGATCCTCGACTTCACCTGGATGTTGGCATCGGCGGGCGCGACGAGATTCCTCGCCGCGCTAGGAGCCGACGTGATCAAGGTCGAGTGGCACAAGAACCTCGATCCACGTCGTGGTGGTGCCCCCGTCGGCGGCCGGGAGGCCCGCGAGGCTGCGACGGGGCCGGTCCCCTCGCGGTGGCCCGCAGATCAAGGCGGCCCCGTGGGTGCGCAGTACAACAACAAGAACCCGGGGAAGCGTGGGATCTCGCTGAACGTCAAACATCCCAAGGGGTTGGAACTGGCGCGGCGGATGGTGGCTGAGTCCAGTCTCGTCACCGAGGGGTTCTCGCCCGGAGTGATGGAGGCGTGGGGGTTGGGTTATGACGTTCTGCGCGACATCAACCCCACGATCATCTACGCCAAGCAGTCCGGGATGGGCAGCAAGGGCATCTACGGACGATTCCGTACGGTGGGCCCCGTGGCGCAGGCCTTCAGCGGTCTCTCGGAGATGAGCGGTCTGGCTGAGCCCTTTCCGCCTGCGGGATGGGGGTATTCCTATCTGGACTGGTACGGCGCCTACAGTTTCGCGCTGGCGCTGCTGGCGGCGATCTACCATCGCGAGACGACCGGGGAGGGACAATGGATCGACGCCTCGCAAAGCGAAGTCGGCCTGTATCTGACCGCGGTTCCCCTTCTTGACTACCAGGTCAACGGTCGCGTGTACCAGCGAGCTGGTAACCGGTCGCCGTACTCCCAGGCTGCCCCCGAAGGTATCTACCGATGCTTGGGCGAGGACCGCTGGATCGCCATCACCTGTCGCAACGACCATGAATGGGCACTGCTCGCGAAGGTCGCCGGCCATCCAGAGTGGCTTGAGCGCACTGAGTTCAGCACCCAGGAGGCTCGCGGTGCACACCGTGTGGAGCTCGACGCGCTGGTGCAGTCGTGGACCCAGCGGTGTGAGCCGTTTACTCTCATGCACCGGTTGCAAGAAGCCGGCATCGCCGCGGGTGTAGCCCAAACTGCGCAGGATCGTGTCGAATACGATCCCCAGTTGCGGCAACTGGACTGGTTGACCGAGCTCGACGCCACCAACTTTGGGCGCTGGCCGGTTGCCGCACCATCGGTGAAACTCAGCGACACACCGCAATACGCCGGTGGACCCGTCGGCCGGGCCGCCGCCGCCTACGGCGAGCACAACCACGAGGTGTACCACGAGGTCCTCGGCCTCAGCGCCGACGAAGTCGACGCCCTGGCCGACGAGGGAGTGATCTGACCGTGAGCGTTCGCGCCACGCCGGGGGCGGTCGGCGGTCGTGTGGCCATCGCGGCGGTGGGCAACACCATTCAGGGCGAGATCCCCGGCATCTCCGCCGACGAACTCGCGGTGGAGGCCCTGCGAATCACGCTGCGCGACAACCGCATCGACAAATCGGAAATCGACGGCCTGATCACCTGCAAGTCGTTTGGTGGATACGGAATCGACACCGACATCGGACGGCTCGCCGGCCTGAACCCGGCCTACAGCGCCACCCTGGACTACGGAACGTGCAACTTCTCCCTGCACCTCGCGTGCGCAGCCATCCAAGCCGGGCTCGCCAGCGTCGTGGCCATCACCTACGGAACGATCCAACGCAGCGCCGGCAACCGGTTCACCGCGCCACTCGGCCGACCCGACGAAGCCTCCGTCTACGGGTTCCTCAACGTGGCCGGCCCCGCCGGGATGGCGTTTCGGCGACATCAGAAGTTGTACGGAACCACCGAAGCCGACCTCGCGGAGATCGCCGTCTCGCAGCGCAGGTACGCCCAGCGCAATCCGCTGGCGATCTTTCAGACACCGCTTAGCGTGCAGGAGTACCTGGACGCACCGTATCTCGTCGAGCCCCTCCGGCGGGCCGACCTGTGCATGATCTCCGACGGTGGGGCGTGCCTGATCGTGGCCGACGCACAGAAGGCCCGGGAGCTCAGCGACCGCCCGGTTTACGTTCAGGGGATCGCGCAGCAGACGGGCCTGCGGGACAAGCAGAACGCCGATCAGTGGTTGCGTCCGTGGATCGGTCAGGTGGCCGAACGCATCTACCCGGCGGCGGGGATCGACCGCGACGCCGTCGACGCCTTGTACATCCAAGACCCGACCAGCGTGTGGGTGATGCAGATGCTGGAATGGTATGGGTTCGTCGAACCCGGCGGCGTCGGCGAGGCGTTCCGCAACGGAGACATCGGCTTTGGCGGCGCGTTGCCCCTCAACACCAACGGTGGTCAACTGTCCGAGGCGTACATGTGGGGCTTCCTGCATCTCTGCGAGCTGGTCCGTCAGATGAGAGGCGACGCCGGTGCGCGGCAGACACCCGACATCCGCACGGCGCAGTATTGCTCGACGTTCGGGATGATGAAGGCCGCGAGCACGATTTTCACCGCGGAGGCTGCATGAGCACCGAATACCCCTATGGCCCGACCGAGGACGATGAGCCGTTCTGGCGGGCGGCGCGGGCCGGGGCGTTGACGCTGCAGCAATGCACGGACTGCGCATACGTACGGTGGCCGGCGGCGGGAGTGTGTCCTGAATGCCTGTCCCGCGCCTCGTCCTGGGTGTCTGTGGAGGGCCGGGGCACATTGTGGAGCTTCGTGGTGTACCACCGCGCCTATGCGCCGGCCTTCAAGGACGACGTGCCCTATGCCGTGGGTCTGGTGGAGCTTGAATGCGGCGCGCGTCTCGTCACCCGCCTGACCGGTGTGCCGCCGGGGGCCGCGGTCGTCGGGGCTCCAGTGGCCGTGCAGTACACCACCGTTGGTGAGCACGGCACGGTTCCGACCTTCGCCGTCGTCGACCCTGCGACTGTCGACGAGAAGGGATCCGCACGTGACCACTGACCCCGGTCGGCTCGACATCCTGGCCGACAAGCTGGAGTTGACCGAATTGGTTGCCCGACTCGCGCGGGCCGTCGACCGCAAGGACCGCGCGGGAATCGTGGCGTGCTACGCGAGGAGGTCCTTCGACGACCACGGCCGATTCCGAGGTAGCGGCGAGGAGTTCGCCGAGTTCATTTGCAACAACCCCGGTTTCACCACTGCGTCCCCCTTCGTCTATCACCTCATGGGTCAGTCGGTGTTCGACGTCGCCGGCGACGAAGCGTTCGGGGAGACCTACTTCGGCTACTGGATGCAAACCGGCTCCGACTCGCTCTACCAGTCCCTCGGCCGATACCTGGACTACTTCGAACGCGTCGACGGGACCTGGCTGCTGGTGTACCGCAGGGTCGTCATGGAATGGGACGGTACGCTGCCGGCGACCAACGCCGTCCCCGGCGGACACCTACGGGGCACCCGAGACGCATCCGATCCGCTGTACCAGCGGCTGAGGTGGCCCACCGATCAGCCGCAGGCCTGAGCATCGGGTAGACGCACCTGCAACGGTGCCAACGGCTCACCGGTGGAATACACGTCGGCGAAGACCGGCACCCCTTCGGCGGCCAACCGGACGTCGGTGGCGTGCCACTGCGTCGGGCCTGCTACGCCGGACCCCGTGTCACCCACGGTGAACGTCGCCAGTTCGACACGGATCGAGCGATCCGCGTCGTCCACGCTGCGCACCGTGAGCCGGCCCGCACCTCCGCACACGTGAATAACCGGGTCCCCGATCCGCACGTACAGCATCCCTCCGTAGGCGACGAAGTGCACCTCTCCGCCGAACTCGTAGGTGTCGACGCCGCCGGCCGCGCCCTTCAGCCGTGCCTGGCGAGGAGGAAACACGAGGTCGTTGGACGCGGTGACAGACGCCCCCTGGTCGACGTAGGCTCGGCCGTCGGGGGTCTTGGCGACGTAGTCGAGGAAACTGTGCTTGATCGCCCACCTCAAGCCGACCAGCGATGCGTCGGGGGCGGCGGGCGCCGCGGGGCTCACCGTGTCGACCCGGCCAGCGCCCAACCGTCTTCGAACGCGATCTGAGCGTCGATGGCTGCATTCCCCACCAGCGCCACGTGATCCTCCACCGACCCCAGAATCAAGGCGTCGGTCGTCGCCCGTTTGAAGTACAGGTGCGGAAGACCCTCCCAGGTGAACCCCAACCCACCGTGGAGTTGAATCGCGCTGGTACTGATCCAGGTGTAGGCCTCCGAGGCCACGACGCGCGCGAGGCTCGCGGCCAGACGGGGGTCGTCGCTGTCGTCGTCGAGAGCCCACGCGGCGTGATAGGTCGCCGTCCGCGCCTGCTCCAACGCCACCAGCATGTTTGCGCAGCGGTGCTTCACGGCTTGAAACGCGCCGATGGGTTGTCCGAATTGCAGGCGAGAACTTACGTGCGCGACCGTGGCGTCCAGCATCCTCTGGGCTCCGCCGACCTGCTCGGCCGCCAGCAGGACCGCCGCGTGCAGCAACGCGCGGGTGCACACCTCGGGAGTCTCGGCCTCGGCGGCCACCAGCGCGCCGGCACACTGGTCGAACACGACGCGGGCCTGGCGTCTCGTGAGATCCATCGTCGACAACGGTTGGCGGGTGACCCCGTCGGAGGTGGCGTCGACGGCAAACAACGCGACGCCGTCGGCGGTGCGGGCCGCGACGAAGAGCGTGTCTGCAACGGACCCGTCCACGACGTGGTCGACGATGCCGCTGAGCGTCCAACCACCGTCGTCGCCGGTGGCGCTCACCTCGACCAACTCGGCGTCGAAAACGCCACGGGGACTGGGCAACGCGAGCGTCGCGATGCGGGCGCCGCTCATAAGCCCGGGCAAGTGCAGATCGCGGACCGCGGCGTCGGACACTGCGCACAGCGTCGGTATCGCCAGGCACAACGTCCCCACCACCGGACCGCACAGCAGCGCGGCACCGAGCTCCTCGACCACACCGGCAGCCATCACCAGCCCCGCGCCGTCACCACCGAACTCCGTGGGCACGGCCAGACCGAGGACACCCAGCTCGGTGCCCAACCGTCGCCACGTCGCACGGTCCACCCCGTCGGCAGACTCCATGGTGTTCCTGACGGCAGTCTCGGGGGACACCTCGTCGCAGAACTGCCGGAGCATGGCCTTCAGCTCGAAAAAGTCCTCGCTGAAGGCGAATTCACGTGTCACGGGGTTCCACCTGCTCCTGGGGTAGTGTCGAATCGATGGGGAGTTCTGTCTGCGTCGCAGCTGTGCTGTCGGGCGTCACGACCGCGGCACGTCGCGCCAGGGCACGCTCTTGTCGCGGCGGAACTCCTGCGGCAGCTTCAAGACGCGCTCTCCGATGACGTTGCGTTGAATCTCCGACGTGCCGCCTTCGATGGTTGTGGCGCGTGAACGCAGATACTTGCGCTGGATGGCAGTGGGACCACTCTCGTCGTCGGGTGCGTCGGGGGAGTAGGTGTCGATGAGGGTGGCCTCCAAGCCCATGAAATCGACGCAAAACTCATAGACGTTCTGGGTCAATTCCGAACCGACGAGCTTGGTGATGGCACTTTCCGGACCCGCCGTTTCGCGGGTGGCCGCTGCCACGCGTACCCGATCGGTGGTGAGGCGGTGCGTCTCGGCCCTGATCCAGAGCCGCGTCAACTTGTCCCGCAGAGCCGGGGTTTGGCGTTCCGGTCGGGAGCGCCACAATGCAAGCGCATCACCGATTGCACCGCCATCGCGCGCCGGCACCCGATCCCCCAGGGACGTGCGTTCGTCGCCCAAGGTGCTGTTGGCCACGATCCATCCAGCGCCGACCTCGCCGAATCGCTGCGTGTCGGGGACGTAGACGTCTTCGAGGAACACCTCGTTGAAGTGGGAGCGTCCGGTGATCTGCCGCAGCGGGCGTACGTCGACTCCGGGTGTGGTCATGTCGACGATGAAATAGGTGATCCCCTTGTGCTTGGGGACGTCGGGATCCGTGCGCGCCAAGAGCACGCCCCATCGCGAGCTGTGAGCCAGGCTGTTCCAGACCTTTTGTCCGGTGACCCGCCACCCGTCGCCGTCGCGGACGGCACGCGTCGACAGGCCCGCCAAGTCCGAACCAGCTCCGGGCTCGCTGAACAGCTGGCACCACTTTTCCTCGCCGGTGGCCAGGGGACGCAACAGCCGCGCGGCGAATTCGGGGGATGCGTAACGCCGTATGGTTCCCGCCACGATTCCGTAGCCGATGGTGTTGACCGTGCGAGGTTCGGGCCCGCCCGCCTCGCGCAGCACCCGGGTCGCGACCGGTTGCAAACTCCGCGGGGCGTCCAAACCGCCCAGACCCACCGGGAAGTGCACCCAGCTCAGCCCGGCGTCGTACCACGCGCCCATCAATTCTGCGACCGGGCTCGACTCGGGGGGATGTGCCGTGACCACCGCGCGGGCGCGATCCGCGATCGACGTGGAGTCGACCTCGGTCGTGGGAGCTGAGCTCGTCATGAGGACCATCCAAGAGGTTCGGAGGAGGTTAGTGGAGACACTTAGCATGGTATAGCATAATTAAGGCCGCCGGTCGCCTCGGCGTCCTAGCCGCTCGCAGCCGATACCCCCGAATTCACGGACATCTCGTGCGGCATCGCCGGTGACGACAGCAGACGGCGAGGAATCGGCAGTGACCCGCCAACTGGCCGAGCTGCACGCCCGCGTGGCCGCGTTGGAAGACGAGAAGGCCGTCACGGAGACGCTCCCGCGGCGACGGCTGGCGCATCCGCGAACGCGTGGTGTCCCTGAAGTGGCACAGGATCGAAACGCTGGTCGACGACCTGGCGTCGATCCGCGGTTCGAGCGTCTGACCCGACGGCGCCGACGCCGGCCGCCCGTACGACCCCTCGACCTTCGCACGGCGGGACGACGGTAACGCGGACACCGCCGTTCTATGGTGATGTAACATAATTTGGCGTGTCGGGCGCGGGTCGCCACGCCACCTGGGTGATCACACCGTCGCCTGGTCGAATCCCCCGTGTGCGCAGGCCCACCGCGCACATGAAGCGAAGTATGGAGGGATCTCATGGACCTGCCCACGGGAGTCTCGCCGCGGCGTCAATACGCCCGCTCGGACGTTCTGGCCATGGCCGAGAAGTACCGCACGTGGGGCGCATGGGGACCCGACGACGACCGCGGGTCGACGAACTACGTCACCGCCGACCGAGTCCGCGCCGCCGCAGAGCTGATCCGCACCGGGGACGTCTTCGCCTTGGGCGCGCCCCTGGACCGGTCCGGCCCCAACCGCGGTCGCAGTGGCAGTGCGCGGGTGAACCCGCAACACGTCATGTACAAGCACGGCGGTGACATGCTCGCCGATTGGGACAACGCCCGCCACGGCATGCAGTCCACCGACGACGGTGTCTACATGCCGTTGCAGGCCGGCACCCAGTGGGACGCGTTCTGTCACGTCTTCTTCGACGGCGAGACCTACAACGGGCACGGCCCGCGCTCGGTCACGAGTAGCGGCGCCACCCGCAACAGCATCACCGAGGTCTCCCAAACCACCACGGGCCGTGGAGTGCTGCTGGACTTCCCGCGGTTCTACGGCGTCGACTGGCTCGAACCCGAACACGCCATTCAGGACGACGACGTCGCGGCGTGCGCCGATCACCAAGGCGTCGAGATCGGGGAGGGCGATTTCGTCCTGGTCCGTACCGGCCACATGAGACACCGACGCTTCGAGGAGTTCTGGGGGGACTACGCCGCGGGCCCGGCGCCGGGGCTGGGGCTGAGCGCCTGCGACTACCTCCTCCCGCGACACGTCGCGGGCATCGCCTCGGACACATGGGGTTTGGAGGTCGTGCCCTGCGAGTCGCTGCCCGAGGTGAAATTCGGCATGCACGTCGTGCTGCTGGTCAACGCCGGCGTCCTGATCGGTGAGATATGGGACCTCGACGACCTGGCCGAGGCGTGTGCGGGCGACGGCCGCTACGACTTCTTCTTGTCCGCTGCCCCGCTCAAGGTGACCGGAGCGGTGGGATCGCCGCTGAACCCGATCGCGGTGCGATGACCACGACGACGCGCACAACTCGGAAAGGGCGCCCCCGTGGCTGAATACGACTTCCTCACCTACGAGGAGCTCGACGCGGGACGTGTCGTACGGATCACCCTGAACAGGCCGCGCTACCGCAACGCTCAATCTCGAAGCCTACTGGTCGAATTGGACGCGGCATTCTTGCGGGCGGAGGCCGACGACGAGGTTCGCGTCGTCATCCTGGCCGGAGCGGGCAAGTCGTTCTCGGCCGGCCACGACATGGGGACTCCACAACGGGCGGTCGAGCGCGAACCCGGCCCGGACCAACACGCCACTTTCGGCATCAACGGCGCCACGCGTTCGGCAACCGAGAAACGGATGATCCAGGAATGGCACCACTACTACCAGAACTCCCTGCGCTGGCGTGATCTCCGCAAGATCACCATCGCCCAAGTCCACGGCGACGTCCTCGCGGCGGGGTTGACCCTGGCATGGGCGTGCGACCTGATCGTCGGCGCGCAGGGCACCACCTTCGCCGATCCGGTCGGCACCCGGTTGGGCATGTGTGGTGTCGAATACTTCGCACACCCTTGGGAATTCGGAGCCCGCAGAACCAAGGAACTCATGCTGACCGGCGGATCGGTGGGTGTCGACGAAGCTCACCGCCTGGGCATGGTCTCGCAGGTCTATCAGTCAGACCAGCTCGCCCAACGCACCGAGGAGTATGCCGTTGAGATTGCGAAGCGACCGACGATGACGGCGCTGCTGATCAAGGAATCGGTCAACCAGACCCAAGACGTCCAGGGCTTCCGCAACGCACTGCAGGCCGCCTTCTCGATTCACCAGGTCAACCATGCGCACTGGGCGGAGTTGCACGGCGACGACGTCGCCCACGCGCTGCCCGACGACGGCGCCGTTCCATGGCGCAGGGACGCGTCGCCGCACACGGGGTCCTAGTACGCGCCACGCAGTCCCCCCGTGTCAACCACTTCCAGCCAGAAAGCCGAACATGCCAACTGAACCCGACGCCAACGTCGTTCCCGACTACGCAGCGCTGATGCGCCTCGACGGGCAGGTGCACGTGGTACTCGGTGCCGGCCAGGGCATCGGATACCAAAGCGCCCATGCACTGTCGGCGTTTGGCGCCACCGTCGTATGCGTCGACCGCGACGGCGACCGCGCCGAGCAAGTCGCCGCCGAGGTCGGCGGCCGGGCGTTGGTCGGTGAGATCACTGACCGCGAGTCGACGGCGCAGATGTTCGCCCACGTCGAACAAGACTTCGGCCGCCTCGACGGCGTCGCCGACATCGTCGGGTTGGCCCGCTACAAGCCGTTGGTGGACCTCACCGACGATGACTGGACCTTTCACTTCGACATCGTGCTCAAACACGCGTACTTGGCGCTGGAGGCGGCGGCACGGGTGTGGGAGAGGACCAAGACCGGCGGCGCGATCGCCTTCGTGGCATCGGTTGCGGGCCTGCAGAGTTCGCCGAACCTCGCCGCCTACGGGGCCATGAAGGCGGCCCTCATGTCGCTGGTGCGCACCTCGGCCGTCGAACTGGGCCCCCTGGGTGTGCGGGTCAACGCGGTGGCCCCCGGCACCGTGCGCACACCACGGGCTCAGGCTAATCCGAAGTGGACCCAGGAGCTGCTGGACGCGAACGTCAAGAAGACCCCCACCGGACGGCTGTCCTACCCGGCCGACGTGGCCTCGGCGCTATTGTTCCTGCTGTCGCCGCTGTCGGCGCAGATCACCGGAACCTCGCTGGTGGTCGACGGCGGCAACATGGTCCTCTTCAACGTGGACACGCCGACCCCCTAGGCGGGAGGCGCCGAGCGCTCGGCGCCTGTGATGCGTGAGCGACCCGACGGCTTTCGCGCGTTGGGCTCGGGCTGACTACAGCGGCGGTCCGCGCCAGGAATCGACGGACACGACCTCCGACAGAGGCCGGCGCGGACCAGGTCGTGCTGGTCGTCGTGACCGCAGTCGCGCCACCGGGAGCAGACATCCCTGGGTGACGGTGTCCGGGATGTCGAGCAGCGACCGTACGGCTGGCTCGTCGAGCAGGTGGATCGTGGTGATGCAACTTCCGTAGCCGCGGCTGCGCAGTGCAAGCTGAAAGTTCCACACCGCCGGGAAGATCGACCCATACAACGTCGCCTGAGTGAACGCGTCGTGACCCTCCGCGACGAGCGGCACGGTCTCGTAGCAGGGGATCACGAGCAACGGCACGCGGGCGAGGTGTCTGGCCAACCAGCCCGCCGAGGAACCAACGCGGTCATCGGGTGAGCTGGCCGCGTCATGCCCAGCAAGTCGTCGACCCTGCAGGCGATCATGGTGGCGGCGGTACAACTCCGCCGGTTCGCGGCGGATCTCCACGTCGGAGACGACGACCCACCGCCATGCCTGATGGTTGGACCCGCTGGGCGCTTGCATGCCGATACGCAAGCAAGTTCGGATGTCGTCGACGTCGACGGCCGCGTCGAGATCGAGCGTCTTGCGAGCCGACCTGGTGGTGGTCAGCAGCTCGTCGACCTCCATCGCGCTACGCCGTTTGACCCGCTATGGAACGCAGAACCTCGTCGGTGTCCTGCCCAGGAGCCGGCGCCCTGAGAGCCGATGTCATCTGCGATGACGAGAACTTCAGCGCCGTGTTGGCCACCTGGACACCGGCGGGCACCCCGACGTCGGACAGGGTGACGCACATGTCCCGTGCGGTCGCCTGCGGATGGTGGAATGCCTCCCCGATGGTGAGCACGCTGGCTCCTGGCAGCTTCATGTCGAAGAACACTTGCTGCCATTGCTCGGCGGTCCGTTCGAGGAACGCCGGACGCACGTTCTCGTAGAGTGCGGCCTCGTGGTCCCGGCGCAACGGCTCGGTGGCGAACCGGGGGTCGTCCTCCCATTCGGGATGGCCCAGGGCGAGGCAAAAGTCGTGCCAGAACTGCGGCGTGATGCAGATGACGAACCAGCCGTCTGCTGCCGTGGGGAAGGCGCCGAAGGGAAGTGAACCGCTCCCGCCGCGGTAGGGCTCGGGCAGGAAGCGACGCCCGACGGTCACCGCCTGAGGGACGCGGTAGGAGAGCAAGGCAACCTGTGCGTCGAGCAGTCCGACGTCGACGACGCGACCCATGCCGGTGCGTCGCTGCAGGCGCACCGCGGCCAATGTTCCCAACGCGGCGAACATGGCGCCGGTGAGTCCGCCGATGGGATTGCCCCATCGCACGGGCGTATCGGGGGTCTGCGGATCCACGGTGATGCTCATGCCGCCGCCGAGGGCTTGGATGGCATTGTCGAAAGCGGGAAACGAGCTCCACGGGCCGGTGTGGCCGAAGCCGGTGATGGAGGTCGAGATGATGCCCGCGTTCACCTCGCTAAGGCTGGCGTTGTCGATTCCCAGTTTGCTGAGGACTCCGGGACGGTAGTTGTCCAGCACGACGTCGGCCCTGCGGACCAATTCCGAGAACAGCGACTTGCCCTCAGTGGTCTTGAGATCGGCGACGACGCTTTTCTTGCCGCGATTGAGGCCGGCTCGAAAGGACGCTTCCCTGGTGAGATCGGGATACGGTTCGATGATCTGCCCGACGGGACGGTCGACTCGTATGACGTCGGCGCCCAGGTCGGCGAGCAGCTGGGCGGCGAAGCACTTGCTCGGCTCGTCGCCGTTGAGTTCGAGTACCGACAAGCCAGCCAGCGGCGGCAGCGCGGCCTCGACCTCCGCCGGCCGCACCTCCGTGGCCCGTGCATGGGGTTGCAGCGGGGCGGCGTTGATGCCGCTGGGCGCGAAGACGACGCCGTCATCGTGCAGGCGCGCGATGTCGTCGTGTGTCATCCCCAGCACGTCGCGCAGCACCATCGCGGTGTCGGCGCCGCACGGGCTGGGAGCGCGCCACATGTCGGATCGCGCAAAGCTCAAGGGGTCACCGGCAACGGTCGCCCGGCGCCCGTCGGCGTCCTCGATGGCGACGGCCATCCCGCGGGCGAGCACCTGGGGGTGACGGAAGACGTCGGCGACGTCGGTGACCTTGCCGCACACGACCCCGGCGTTCATCAGGTCGTGTTGCCAATCGTCGGCAGTCCTGGTCAGGAAGATCTGCTGCAGCAACGCAATCAACTCGTCGCGATGGGCGTAACGCGCTGCGCCCGTGCGGAACCGTTCGTCGTCGGCCATGTCGGGTCGCCGGAACACCTCACAAGCCGACTTCCACATACGCTGACTTATGCAGGTCGCGATCCACCCCTCGCGGCACTGGAAGTTGCCAAACGGCACGGTCCCCTGCCCGCCCTCGAATGGCGCGGGCAGCGGCTCTTGGCCGAAGGTGAGCGCCTGCGGCACACGGTAGGTGTTCAGAGCCAGCATGACGTCGAGCATGGAGACGTCGACGTGCTGACCCGCCCCGGTGCGGTCGCGATGGATTGTCGCGGCGACGACTCCGATGGCGGTGTAGATGCCGGCGAACAGGTCGCCGATGGGGATGCCCCACCGCACGGGCGATCCTTCCGGCGACAACCGGGTGTAGTTCATCGTCCCGCACATCGCCTGCACGATGGGGTCGTAGGCTGGCATGTCCGCCCACGGTCCGTTGGCGCCGAACCCGGTCAGCGAGCAGGTGATGACCGAGGGATTGTGGGCGAGCAGCGACGCGCGGTCGATGCCGAGGCGCTTGGTGACTCCAGGTCGGAAGTTGTCGCACACCACGTCGGCGTCGGCGACCAGGCGGTGGAACAGCTCGCGCCCCGCCGGACTCTTGAGGTCGATGCTCACCGAGCGCTTGTTGCGGTTGAGCCCCCAGCTGAAGGCCTCGTCCACCGCAAGCTGACGGGCCGGCCGCACCTGGTGGGCGTCGTGATGCGGGACCGGCTCCACGCGAATCACCTCGGCACCGAGGTCGGCCATCAACAACGAGCCGAACGGTCCGGAGACGACGCGGCACAGGTCCAAGATCCGCACGCCCTGCAAGGGAGCAGTTTCGCCGCGCGCGGGGGTGAGTTCGCCCATGGTGTCAACCTTAGTGGCAAGTGGTGTAGTTACACAACTAAACGACTGGTGTGAGCTCACTGTCGTAGACGCGGCGCGGACAAGATCGCGGACATGGGGATTCACCAAAACGAGCGTTACACATGACGATTCGGCGACACGCGGCTCGTCGACGTCTCATGTGGCCATTTAGGTTGCAATGGTCTTAGCTCGACCGAGCACCAATGCCAGTGGCCGATCTCCTACTTGGTGATGACGAAGCCCGGATAACCGTTCTTGGCGAGGTCCTGCAGTCGATTGACGTACTCCGACAGCGCCCCGACGTAGGCCACGTACACCCGCTTGCGCGGCTTGGTGCTGGGGTCGTTCTCGTCGACGAGGTTGTCGCCGAAGAAGATCGACTTCGCCGTGGACATGAGGCCCACCAGGGCACGTTCCTGGACCTCTTCGCTCCACGCGGCCTCGGCTGCGGGATCGGCCTCGACCCGGGCGATCTGCTCGTCGAAGATGTAGTCGACGAACGCGGTCATCCACTCTTGTACCTTCTCGGCGCACCGAGGACCGTTCCCGTGGCCGCCCTTGCCGTGCGGTCCACCCATGATGAACAGGTTCGGGAACCCCGAGACCTGGACCCCGAGGTAGGTGACGGGGCCTTCGGCCCAGGTCTGTGCGAGCTTCTTTCCCCCCAGACCGGTGATGTCGATGCGCTTGAGCGCTCCGGTGAACGCCTCGAAACCGGTGGCGTAGACGATCATGTCGACCTCGACGTCTCCCTCGGCCGTGCGGATCGCGGTTTCGGTGATTTCCTCGATCGGGTTGTCCCGAATCGACACGAGGTCGACGTTGTCGCGGTTGTAGGTCTCGTAATACCCGGTTTCGCACGGCACCCGCTTGGAGCCGTAGTAGTGGTCGGTGGGAATCAGTTTCTCGGCGGTGGCGGGATCGTCGATGCGTTGGCGCAGTTTGGCGCTCAGGAAATCCGACCACTTCTTGTTGGCATCCACGTCGGTGCCGATGTCCTTGGGCAGGCCGATCCACTTGCTGAACCCGTGTCCGCTGTAAGCGGCCTCGAACCGTTCCAGCAGCGCGTCGTCGTCGTAGGCGGTGGTGGGGGTGGGATCCCAATCGTGCAAGAAGCCGCTGAAGGTGTTCTGCAGCTCGTCGAACATGTCTGGATAGCGCGCCCTGATGGCACTCATCTCGTCGGTGCTGATGGGACCGTTGTTCAAGGGAACCGCCCAGTTCGCGGTGCGTTGAAAGACGGTGAGATGTCCTGCTGTCTTGCCGATCTCGGTGATCGCCTGCACTCCGGTAGACCCGGTGCCGATGACCGCGACGCGCTTGCCTTCGAAGCTCACCTGCCGGTCGCGGGGCCACAGGCCGGTGTGGTACGTCTCGCCCTTGAACCGGTCGATGCCCGGAATGCGGGGGTAGATCGGCGCGGAGAGCACGCCGGTCGCGGTGATGACGACGTGCGCGGTCCGGCGCTTGCCGTCCTCGGTCAGCACCGTCCAGTCGTTGGTGTCGGGATCGAAGTCCATCGACGCCACCCTCGCGTTGAGTTCGATGTCCTTGCGGAGATCGTAACGGCGGGCCACCTCGTGTAGATATTGTTCGAGTTCGGGCTGGCCGGCGAAGTATTCGCTCCAGTCCCATTCCTCGAGAAGGTCCTTGGTGAAGGCGTACTGGTAGCTGTAGGTCTCCGAGTCCAGGCGGGCACCCGGGTAACGGTTCCAGAACCACGTTCCGCCGATGTCGCTGCCGGCCTCCAGCACGCGCACGGACCGGCCCGCCTGCCGCAGCAGGTGGAGTTGGTACATCCCCGAGATACCCGCACCGATGACGATGACGTCGAAATGGTCGACGGCGGTAGAGGGTTCGGCGGTGACGTCGAGTTCTGCCTGAGTCATGTTGAGTTCATCCTTCGGTCTGAACGGGAGCCACTCCTGCACCGCGGAGGGCGACGCTGCTGAGGGTGCGCGTACCGGCGGCACCACCGAGTGTACGCCCCTTTTCATACAGTAACACCATTACGGGAGTCGCCGAACACAACTAGACCGGACGGCGATGTTTCGGCCGGCGGTCGCGAAACGTCGCGTGCTTACATCGAGACGGTGCCAGCAGCGAGCAGCCACTGGAGATCCAATTCGCGGACCAGGTCCCGCTTGATCACCTTGCCGCTGGCGGTACGCGGAAGGGGCTGCCGCACGACCGCGACGCGGGCGGGCACCTTGAAGGCGGCGAGCCGCTCGCCGGCGAAGGACGTCAGCTCGGCTGGGGAGACCTCGACGGGTGCGTCCGCGGCGAGCGACACCACGGCCACCACTTCCTCCCCGAGGGTGTCGTGAGGCGCACCGAGTACTGCGGCCTCCACGACCGCGGGATGCCGTTCGAGCACCTGCTCCACCTCCAGGCACGACACGTTCTCGCCGCCACGGATCACGACGTCCTTGAGCCGGCCGACCAGGTAGATGAACCCGTCCTCGTCTCGTCGGCCGAGGTCGCCGGTGAGGAACCAGCCGTCGACGAAGCTCTCTGCGGACACGCCGCCCTGGTACCCGTCGATGACCTGGGGGCCGCGCACGGCGACCTGGCCTTCGTCGCCGGGGCTCACTGATTGGTGATCGCCGTCGACGATGGCCACCTCCACCGTCGGCAGCGACCGACCGACGCTGGTGGGGCGCGCGCGCAGATCCTCACCCGAGATGGCCACGATCCCCGAGGTGGTCTCGGTCATGCCGTAACCGGTCCGCGGCGTGACCGATCCGCCGAAGACGTCGTCGATGGCAGAGATGAGCTGTTGCGGTGCGGCGCCTCCGCCCATGCCCAGCGAACGCAGGCTGCCGAGGTCGTGGTCGGTGTCCCTGGCCGCGGCGAGGAAGGTTTGCACGACGAACGGAGCTCCGGAGATCTCGGTGACCCCCTCGTGGTCGACCAGCCGCACCGCCTCGTGGGCGTCCCACTTGTACATCAATACCAAGGATTGTCCGGAGTAGAGCGTGTTGTACATGGTGTTGATGCCGGCGATGTGGAAGAAGGGGAAGGTGACTAGCTTGCACGCCGCAGCGGGTGGAGACACCACCGGCGCCGCACCGGGCTCGGCTGCGGCGATTTGGACGGCTCGGATGAGCTTGTTCAACAACGACGCCGAATGGTTTTGGTGCGTGTGCACGACAGCCTTGGGTTTGGCGGTAGTGCCCGAGGTGAACAGGATCGTCGCCGGGTCATCCGGTTCGACACTCACCTCGGGAACGGTGGGCGTCGACGAGCGGTCGGCGTTGACCAGAGCGTCGTAGTCGCCGACACCGTCGGGGAGCTGCGTGGCGCGGACCCCGACCACGGGGATGGACACCTGGCCATGGACGAAGTCGACCCGTGCCTGGTCGGCGATCAGGACGTCCGGGGTCGCGTCGTTGAGTAGGTCGACAAGCTCGTCCTGGCGTAACCACGCGTTGAGCGGCACCGCCACCGCACCGATGATCTGGGTCGCAGCGAAGACGAACACGAACTCCGGGTAGTTCCGCATCGCTATCCCGACACGGTCGCCCTTGCGGATGCCGTAGTGCCCGGTGAGCAGCTGGGCGACCCGCGCCGTCTCGGAGGCCAGTTCGGCGAAACTCCAGCGCTGCTGCTCGTACACGATGGCCACGCGGTCACCGAACCCGGACAGCGCCAGGAAGGCGTCGCGCAACGTCCGGGGTTCGCGATCGAAGACCTCCACCGTGTGACCGGCGCGGTGGCGTTGACGCAGCGGGAACGTTCCCTGTGGGCCGGTCAGCAGAGCCAAGCGGTCTGCGTCGCTAAGAGCCATGATGCGATCCTTGTCGATGAGGTACGTGCAGCTATGGCGCACGTGATTCGAGCGCGCCGGCGCGGTGCGAGTGCGCGGACGCCTAGAGGTCGATGCCGCCGCGCTTGACGAGTTGTTTGGCGATGACGCCCTTGAGGATCTCGTTGGTGCCCTCGCCGACGATCATCAGCGGAGCGTCCCGGAAGTAGCGTTCCACGTCGTATTCGGTCGAGTAGCCGTAACCGCCGTGTACACGCACCGCGTCGAGTGCGACTTCCATCGCCGCCTCCGAGGCGAACAGCTTCGCCATGCCTGCCTCCATGTCGCAGCGTTCGCCTGCGTCGAATTTCTCCGCCGCGGTGAGCAGCAGCGCACGCGCGGCCGACAGCTTGGTGGCCATGTCGGCCAGCATGTTGCCGACCGCCTGATGTTGCCAAATGGGCTTGCCGAAGCTCTCGCGGTCCTGCGCATACTGCAGGGCGTCGTCGAAGGCGGCGCGCGCCACACCGGTGGCCCGGGCGGCCACCTGCAGTCGGCCGACCTCCAGGCCCTTCATCATCTGGGCGAAGCCGACGCCTTCCTTGGTGCCGAGCAACGCACTCGACGGGACGAGGCAGTCGGTGAAGTTCAGTTCGCAGCTCTCCACGCCCTTGTAACCAAGTTTGGGCAGGTCCTTGGAGATCGTGTATCCCGGCACCTTCTCCACGAGCAAGATGGACACGCCCGTGTGCGACGGTTGGGCGGCGGGGTCGGTCTTGCAGAGCAGCGCAATCAGATCCGAGCGGCGCGCGTTGGAGATCCAGGTCTTGCTTCCATTGATGAGGTAGCCGCCGTCGACTGGGCGGGCGGTGGTACGCATCGCCTGGAGGTCGGACCCCCCGCCGGGTTCGGTCAACGCCATCGTGGCTCGCAACTCACCGGAGGCCATCCGTGGAAGGTAGGTGTCCTTTTGTTCTTCGGTGCCGAAGAGGAGCAGGAGTTTGGATACCACGGTGTGTCCACCCATGGCGCCGGCCAGGCTCATCCATCCGCGCGCCAACTCCTCGGCCACCTGGACGTAGCACGGCATCGACACCGCTCCGAAACCGTACGGTTCTGGGATGGACAGCCCGAAGACGCCCATCTCCTTCATGGTCTCGATGAGCTCTTCGGGATAGGTGTTGGCATGTTCGAGCTCGCGGACGACCGGTTTGACTTGTTTGTCCACGAAGTCGCGGACGGTCTTGACGATCGCTTGTTCTTCAGAGGTGAGTGTCATGTCGTGCTCCTCGGTCCGTTGTGCGTCCACCCGGCGTCATGCGCGGGCAGTCTGGTCGATGATTCGCTGGGCCCGGGAGAGTACTGGCGCGTCGACCATCTCGCCGTCCACGGTCGTCGCCGAGCCCGCGGGGTCTGCGGCGGTGAGAATCGTCTGTGCCCAGGCGACTTCGTCCGCCGAGGGGGCGGTGGCGTCGTGGACGGCCGCGACTTGGGAGGGGTGGACGCAAAGCTTCGCGGTGAATCCGAGCGTCCGCGCGTGGGTCACGTCGTCGACCAGTTGCCGGCGGTCGGTCAGCGCCGTGGTGACTCCGTCGACGGGTCCGGGTAGCCGCGCCGCCGCCGACGCGAGTACCAGTGCGCTCCTTGCGACCAGCAGGGCCTGCCGATCGGTAGGGTCAACGCCCAGTTCGGCGGCGAGGTCGATGCTGCCGAAGGCCAGCCGTTGGACACCGTCGGCCATTGCCAGCTCACGCGCGTTCGACACGCCGCAGGCGGTCTCCACCAGCGGCACCACGCTGATGCCGCTGCGCGCGAGGCGCTCCAGGAGTGCCGGATCCTCCGCCTTGGGCACCATCGCAGCCGTTCCGTGTTCGCACATCATGTCGAGATCCGCTTCGTACCAAGATGTTCGCGATCCGTTGATCCTTACGACCGCGGTCTCACCGGCCGCCAGCCAAGCCCGCGCGTTCTCGCGAGCCGCGTCCTTGTCCGCGGCACCGACCGCGTCCTCCAGATCGATGACCACCAAGTCGGGGCCGGCGGCCACCGCCTTGGCGAAACGGTCTGGCCGATCGCCGGGGACGAACAGCAGCGAGCGCGCGGCACGAATCGCGTCGCTGGGGTGTGCCGTCATCGATAGGTGACCGTGGCCGACGCGTGGATCGTGTCCTGGCCGGACACCACGGCGAGTTCGGCGCCGCCTGCGACAGGCGTTCCTTGGACGGTGACCCGATCGCCGAGGAACACCGGTCGCCGCAAGCGGAAGTCGAATGACGCCGGAATGCGTTCGTGCTCGGATGCGTGGACGAGGTTGGCCATGTAGATGGCCAGCAAGGGGCCGTGTACGACGAGATCGGGGAAGCCTTCCTCGGCGCCGGCATAGCGTTGGTCGTAATGGATGCGGTGCGCATTGGAGGTCAACGCGCTGAAGCGGAACAGCACCGTGGCGTCGATGTGCGGTGTGTGATGCCACGCCGCCGGGGGTGCGGTCGCGCCCGCCGACGCCCGTGCGAACGCCGAGGATCGCTCGGACTCGCTGCGGTACACCAAGTCTCGCTCTTCCTCCAGCACGACCGTGCCGCCTTGGCGGAACGTTTGGCGGATGGTGACGAAGAGCATCTCGCCCGAGCGACCGTGCTTGACGACCGCCGAGGCCAGTTCGGAAAGCCGTTGTGTGCGTTCGCCGATGACCATCGGAGCCTTGATCTCCAACCGTCCGCCGGCGAACATCCGCCGCCGCTGCGGCATCGGTGGCATGAAGTGTCCGTCGGTGGGGTGGCCGTCCGGGCCGAGCTGAGAGGTGGCGGGCCAACTCGGGAAGTACAGCCAGTGCCACAACAGCGGCAGGGCGGCGCCGTCGACGAATGCGTCGTCGAGGTCGAGCGTAGCGCCCAGTCGCCGAGCCGGTTCCGCGATGATCGAATCCTCGACCGCGACGGGCCCAGGCCGCCACGTTTCGACGAGGTCGGACAGCTCGTAGGTGTCATCGTTTGCGACGCTCACGTCAGCTCCCTAAGTTGGCGGGTAAGTCGGCAGGATCGAGCCCGAGCTCGGCCAGCACCGCGGCAGTGTGGTCTCCGACGGCGGGAACTGCGCCCATGACCGGCTCGACTCCCAGGTCGATCGGGGGCAGCAACGCTCGGATCGGCCCGTTCTCGGTGTCCACCTCACGCCAGCGGTCACGGCCCGAGAGCACCGGATGGTCAAGGAACTCCGCGACGGTGTTGACCCCTGCGTAGGCCACTCGCGCCGCGGTGAGCAAGGACTCGAGGTGACCACTGTCGTGTTCGGCGAGGGCTGCCGAGACGATTGCGTTGAGCTCGTCTCGGTGCGCGACGCGCTGAGAGTTGGAGACGAACCGCGGATCGGTGGCGAGCGCGGGCCACGCCAACACGTGATCGCAGAACCTCGCCCATTCGGGCTCGTTCTGGATCGCGAACAAAATGGTGTGACCGTCGGATGCCTGGTAGGGGCCGTACGGGGCGATCGTGGCGTGCTGCGCTCCGAACCGCCCCGGCTGCCGACCGGCGCCTGCGGTGTAGTGCGCGGGCTGGCCCACCCATTCTGCGAGGGCCTCGAACAAGGACACCTCGATGGAGGCGCCCTCACCGGTCACCTCACGCCGGTACAACGCCGCCAGTGTGGCGCTAAAGGCGTACATGCCCGCGGCGATGTCGGCAACGGACACTCCCACCTTGGCGACGTCGTCCCCGGTGCCGGTCAATGAGACGAGCCCGGTCTCGCATTGCACTAGTAGGTCATAGGCCTTGCGGTCGGCCCACGGTCCGTCGCTGCCCCATCCGGTGATGCTCACGACGATCTTGCGGGGGTCTCGTCCGCGGATGGCCGCCGCCGATAGACCTAGCCGGTCGGCTGCGCCCGGCCCGAGGTTCTGCACCACGACGTCCGCGTGCTCGACGAGACGTGGGAGCATCGCGCGACCGAGGTCTGACTTCAGGTCCACGGCCACCGACTCCTTCGAGCGGTTGAGCCAGACGAAGTAGCTCGACAATCCTGCGACTGACTCGTCGTACTGGCGGGCGAAGTCTCCGGTTCCGGGCCGTTCCACCTTGATCACCCGGGCCCCGAGATCAGCCAACTGGCGGGTGGCGAACGGAGCAGCCACGGCATGCTCCAACGACAACACCGAGACACCGGTTAGTGGGTGCAAGTGGTCCTCCATGTCAGGTCAGCGACCTGCCAAGACTACGCGCCAATCATGTTCCATCACAACTTACCGTTACCACGGATGCAGCCATGCGCGGCAGGCGCAGCCTACCGCCACGCAGCCCCCTGGCCGCCAACGGTCAGGGGTTTTGGTCGTCATTGAGAGCCGAAATACCCATCGCGGGAATGTGATTGGGGTAGACAATCTACGACAGGATGTGCGACCTCGACGGCTCGGGATCGTGCACTATGCGGCCGTCCTCCATAGTAGGTGCATAGTGGTCTTCGAGTGACTTTCAACACCAGTGAGTAGCGTCCCCCGTGACAGCGGCGGGCGCGGCAGCGCATCGGAGGTTCAACGTGGCGGCATCGGCAGACTTCGACCTCGTCGTACGCGGGGGCACCGTCTACGACGGCACCGGCGCCACGGGCGTAACCGGCGACGTCGCCGTGCGTGACGGCGTCATCGTCGCAGTCGGACGGGTCCCGGGGCGGGGCACGGAGGAGATCGACGCGCGCGGGCGTCTGGTGACGCCCGGGTTCGTGGACGTCCACACCCACTACGACGGCCAGGTCGTGTGGTCGGACCGTTTGACACCGTCGTCGTGGCACGGCGTGACGACGGCGGTGATGGGAAACTGCGGTGTCGGTTTTGCTCCGTGCCGCCCGGAGGACAGAGATGCCCTGGTGGCCCTGATGGAGGGCGTCGAGGACATTCCGGCGGCCGTGATGCACGAAGGGCTGCCCTGGCAGTGGGAGACCTTCGAGGAATATCTGGACGTGGTCGCCGGCACTCCACGGGACATCGACGTGTGTGCCTTGGTGCCGCACGCCCCGATCCGGGTGTTCGTCATGGGGGAGCGCGCATTACGCCTGGAGCCCGCCACCGCCGCCGACGTCGAGCAGATGCGGTCGATCGTCGCCGAGGCGGTCCGGGCGGGCGCGTTCGGTGTGTCGACGTCGCGGACGGTCGCGCACAGGAATCGCGCCGGTGATCTGACGCCCACCCTGCTGGCCCGGGAGTCGGAGATCGTCGGACTGACTCAGGGATTGGCCGACGCCGGCCGCGGGGTGTTCGAAGTGGTGGGGGAGTTGAGCGACGCCGAAGTCGTCGGCGAGTTCGAGATGATTCGTCGGGCGCTTCGACGATCGGGCCGGCCAGGGCTGTTCAGCTTGCTGCAGAGTGGTTCACAGCCCGACAAGGACAAGTGGCGCGAGCTGATGGCGTTCGCCGACGACGCCATCGCCGAGGGTGTCTCGCTACGGCCCGTGGTGGCCCCACGGTCGATCAGCCTGCTCCTGGGACTGGAAGGAAGCCAGCACCCGTTCTCGGGCACGGAGACCTACGCCGACATGGCGCATCTCGGCCTGCCCGACCGGCTAACGGCCTTGCGCGATCCCGACGTCCGGGCGAGGATCCTGCAGGAGGACCCTACCGAATACAGCACGTTCCCGTTGATGAGTCGCATCTCGTATTCGAACATGTTCAGATTCGGTGATCCGCCCAATTACGTTCCTGCACAGTCGGAATCATTGGCGGCCATCGCCGGCAGGCAAGGACGAACACCGGCGGAGGTGGCCTACGACGTCTTGCTCGAACGCGACGGGATGGGCTTCATCTACGTACCGTTCGCCAACTTCGCCTCGGGTGACCTGTCGGTCTGCGAGGAGATGCTGTCCAACCCCAACGCCATCATGGGGCTCGGTGACGGAGGGGCTCACGTGGGGTTCATCCTCGACGCCGGCTTTCCGACGTGGTTGCTGACCTACTGGGTCCGCGACCAACGCCGGTTCTCCGTGGCCGAGGGGGTTCGCCGCCTCACATCCGACACCGCCGACAGCGTCGGGCTGACCGATCGGGGGCGGATCGCGGTGGGCCTGCGCGCCGACCTCAACGTGATCGACCTCGACGCCTTGACCTTCAGTGGTCCGTTCGTGGGGTACGACCTGCCGGCAGGGGGGAAACGTCTGCTGCAGACGGCGACCGGGTACGTGGCGACGATCGTGGCCGGCGAGATCACTTATCGCGACGGGGTCGCCACCGGGGCCCGGCCCGGCCGGCTGGTGCGATCTGGCGAGGTGGGCTGAATGGACGTCGTCGAGGTCGCGCAGGGCCGCATTCGTGGGGCGTGCGTCGACGGGGTGTGGTCGTTCAAGGGCATCCCCTACGCCGCACCCCCGGTGGGCCCGTTGAGGTTCGCCCGGCCGCATCCGGCCCCGACCCACGTCGGGGTCCTCGAGGCGACGACCTACGGGCCCACCGTCGCGGCGCCGCCGCAACGCTCACCCGCACTGGCCGGTCTCATCGCCGATTCGTCCCGCCCCGGCGGGGACGCGCTCAACTTGAACGTGTGGACCTCCGCTCCCGGCGGGTCTCAGCTACCGGTGCTGGTGTGGATACACGGCGGCGGCTTCCTCACCGGAAGCGGGTCGACCACCGCCTTCGACGGCAGCGGGTTCGCGCGAAACGGCGTAATCGTGGTGACGATCAATTACCGACTCGGAGTCGAGGGGTTCCTGTGGCTCGACGGCGCGGTGCCCAACCGCGGTCTGCTCGATCAAGTCGCGGCGTTGACCTGGGTGAAGGAGAACATCGCCGCCTTTGGTGGCGACCCCGAGTCGATCACCGTGGCCGGAGAGTCCGCAGGTGCGATGAGCGTGCTGACCCTGGCGACGATGCCGGCGGCGAAGGGGCTGTTCAGGCGGGCCATTGCGCAAAGCGGCGACGGCCACCACGTGCACTCGGTGGGCGATGCGCAGCTCATGACGCTCGAGCTGAGCGCACGGCTGGGGGTGCCTCCGACCCCGCGGGGCATCGAGGGAGTCAACCTGGCCGACCTGCATCGGGTGACCAACGACGTGGTCACCCGGGTGACCAGCGGCACCGAGCCGCGCTTCCGCGCATTTCGTCGCCTCGCTTTCCAACCCGTCGTCGACGGGGAGATCCTCACCGCGCACCCGGTCACCGCGGCGCGAGCGGGCGCCACCAACGGCATGGAGCTGCTCATCGGGACCAACGCCGACGAATACGGCTTGTTCACCGCACCCACCGGGCTGGGCGACCGGATGACTGCTGACATGCTGCGCAGCAGTGTGGACAGACTGGTCGACGACGACCCGCTCGGTCTGATCGCGCGGTACCGCGCGGAGATGCCCACCGCAAGCGCAGCGCAGCTGTTCGTGGCCATCCAGTCGGACTGGTTCTGCAGGGTACCCACAGTGCTGTACGCAGACGCGAGACGAGACGCCGGTGCGGACTGCTTCATGTACGAATTCACTTGGCGGCCAACCACTTTCGGAGGTCACCTGGGTGCTTGCCACACCCTTGAAATCCCCTTCGTGTTCGACACCTTGAAGGATCCGTGGGGCGGTGCGCTCCGCGGGCGAGACGCACCCCAAGAATTGGCCGACCAGATGCACACTGCCTGGACGAGCTTCGTGACGCGCGGGCACCCCGGGTGGGAACCCTACGGCGCGGCACGACGGGTACGGCAGTTCGACCTGCCTGGCGCCGTCGTCACCGACCCGCACCCGTGGCGACGCGCGGCCTGGGAGGGCCGCATCTGACACGCGGTGTCGCGCAGCATGGGTCGTCCTACGGTCAGAGTTCCAAGACCAGCCGCGCCGAGCGGGAACGGGACACGCACACCAGCATGGTCTCGTTGCTCGCCTGCTCCTCTTCGCTGAGGACGGAGTCGCGGTGGTCGGGTTGACCGTTCAAGACCACGGTTTCACACGAGCCGCACGTACCGTCGCGGCACGAACTGGCCACCGGAACGTCGTGGTCGTCGAGCACGTCGAGGATGGACCGGTCTGCGGGGATGGATAGGACGTCACCGGTGACGGCGAGTTCGACTTCGAACGCCTCGTTCTGAGCGCCGACGACGGCCTTGGCCGTGAAACGCTCGATGTGCAACGCGCCCTTGGGCCATGTTGCGCACTTGGCCTCCACTGCGTCCAGCAGAGGTTCGGGCCCGCAGCAGTAGACCACGGTGTCGGGGTCCGGTGAGCCCAGCAGCGCGGCTAGGTCGATGAGGCCGGCCTCGTCCTGCGGGATGAACGTGGTGCGGTGGTCGCCGAACCGGGCAGCGAGTTCGTCGCGGAACGCCATGGTGTTGCGAGACCGTCCGCCGTAATGCAACTCCCACTCGATGCCGGCGTCGGTGGCGGCGGCCATCATGGGAATCAGCGGTGTGATGCCGATGCCTCCGGCGATGAACAACACCTTCTTGCCAGGGACGAATTTGAAGTGGTTGCGGGGTCCTCGAATCCCCAACTGGTCGCCGGTGCGCAACGAGTGGTGGATGTAGGACGAGCCGCCACGGCTTTGCGGTTCTAGGAAAACCGCCACGCGGTAAGTCGAGCGGTTGGCGGGGTCGCCGCACAGCGAGTATTGGCGGGTCACGGCGTCGGGTAGTACCAGGTCGACATGAGCTCCCGGCGCCCACTCGGGAAGTGCCTCACCCATGGGGTGGGACAGCTCGAGCAGGACGACCTCCGGGGTCAGCACCTCACGTCGAGTGACGTCCAGGGTCATCTCGACTTCGGCGGTCTCACCACGTAGTCCACTCATGAGTTAGCTCGTTTTCTGTCGTCTCTATTGTGTTACTAGATTATAGCGGTCGGCGGCGCAAAGACCAGCCGGGCGCCAGCGGACGCGATCGGATCGCGCTGCCCAGGTCAGATGGGTGATCGACCGGCGGCGGCCAATGTTTGTCCAGTGATGAAGAATGCGTCGTCGGACCAGCATGGTGGCGATGACGCGGGAATCTCCGCCTTCGCCGGCACGGCGACTCGGGCCAAGGGGATGCGGTCCGCCAGTCGTGCGTCCCTGGGTTGGTCGGAGCCCCGTCGATGATGGGTGTGCGGGCGTGTCCTGGACGGCGCCGTCGAGCGGGTGACAGCGGTCCAACCGGCTGGCGACGACGCGGTGAATCTCCCCGGGGACACGCAGATCGCCGTCAAGTGCGAATCCTGACCCCCACGTGCGACGGCCTCCTCGGCGACGTCGCGACCGAGCACCGGTTCGCGATGACGCTGATCGCCCCGGCATGACCCTGCACGACGCGGTCGCCAGATTGCCCCGTGGGCTGGGTCATGCGGGGGCGTCGACCACCGGTTGCGGCTCGGGGGACTTCTTCACCACGCTGATGTGAGGATCGAGCAGCCCCTCGTCGATGGCCTTGATCATGACGGCGACCGGCTTGGACTGCATGCGGCCGATGCGCAGCCCGTTGGCGACGAACCACAGCTTCTCATGGCCAGAATGTCGCATCGAGGTGCGGACTTCCCCGCGGGAGTCGATGTTCCAAACCGTGGCGAGGCCGTCGGTGACCTCGTCGCCCAGGATGGGGCGGACGGATTCACGAACGTTGGTGTACCCGGTACACAAGACGACGATGTCGGCCTGTTCCTCGGTGCCGTCGGCATACTGCACACCGGTGGCGGTGAATCTGGCGATGTCGCCCTGCTGGATGCGTATCTTGCCTTCGATGATGAGCTTCGACGCGCCCTTGTCGATGTAGTAGGCGCCACCGGTGGTGGCGATCGGTGTCAACCCGGCGTCGTCGGGGCCCAGCGTGGTGCGGAATCCGGCGGCTTCCAGACCTTGCAACAACTCGGCGTCGACGTCGGCCATCTTGCGCGTGACGATCGGCCCCAGCTTGCGGGCCAGTGCCGTGGGGCTGATGCTGGCGAGCAGGTCGGCGTCGTCGATGAGCATGTGGTCGTGGCCGTAGAAGCTGCCGAATTGAATCGGCACCCCGCGGTTCTGGGAGTAGACGTAGGTCGGGCTGCGCTGCACCATGGTGACGGTGGTCGCGCCGTTCTCGTAGGCGTCTTGCGCCACGTCGTGACCGCTGGAGCCGCTGCCGACCACCACGACGCGCTTTCCCGTCGCGGTGCGCCCGCCTTGATAGCCACTGGAGTGCACGATCTGACCGGCGAACTCGGCCATTCCCTCGATGTCGGGCATCTTGGGCAGACCGTTGAGGCCGGTGGCAATGACGAGGTGGTTGGGGTGCAACGTCCGCGCTTCGCCGTCGCGGTCGAGCTGCACCGTCCACCGGCCGGACTCTTGGTCGTAGACGGCACTGTGCACCGTGGTGCTCGTCCACAAGTTGAGTTCCATGTTGGTGACGTACTGCTCGAGCCAATCGGCGAGGAAGTCCTTCGAGAGGAACACCGGCCAGCTGGGCGGGAACGGCATGTAGGGGAATTGGACGGCCCACTTCAGGTCGTGCAACGCCAGTCCGCTGTATCGCAACCGCCAGTTGTCCCCGGCGTTGGCGTAGCGGTCGACGAGTAGCGTCGGCACTCCCAGCCGTTCCAGATGCGCCGCGAGAAACATTCCGGAGTGACCGGCGCCGATGACCAGCACGCTGGGCTCGGACTGGGTGAAGGCGCGGCGTTCCTCGGCCAGCTCGGTGGTGCTCTTGCGCTGACCGGCCGGTACGGCGTAGTTGAACTCAGGGAGGTCGACGTCGGCCATCGTGGCAAATCGGAACGGGAACTCCTTCAGCCCAGTCAGCAGGGTCGAGAGTTGGATCGCCACCCATTGCCCGGCCTCGTTGGCCAGTCGGATGACTCCGCGACCCGTGGCCACGTTAGTGGTGAAGGTGTACATCGCTTCGATGTAGGTGTCGTTGTGCAGCCGTACCGGATAGTGCTCGTCGAGTTCGACGCTGCCCATGCCGACGTCGGGCAGTGCGGCGGCGAGGACCTCGCCGATGTCGTCGTGGCCGTGCATGCCGGTCAGATCCCACGTCAGGGCATAGAGATCCCGCCACCACGGGTCCTCGGCCAAGAGGTCGACCACGCCGGCGACGTTGCCTGCGGAGACGGCGTCGTTGAAGTCGCCGAGCCACGCCAAGGCCACCGCGCGGTAGTCGGTGTCCACGGCCGGGGGCGAGGTGTCCGGTAGGAGTTGCGTCATGCTGGGCTGGACCTCCTGGTGAGCGGGATGAACGGCGGATCGACATTGGTGAGCACTGTGGCGAGCACATCGTCACGCTGCCGCACGACGCGGTGCCCGCGAGCGGCCCGCACGTTGTGTCGTTGGGCGATCCCAAAACGGCCGCCCCTCATCGCAATGATGTTACAGCATGGTAGCAGCGGCGGCGGACGTCGGACGGACTCGCTGCTAGTTGACGTTGTGGGCTGTAGGTCTCTACAGTCGAACATAGTTGTACGATCATTGCAGCCGGTTCAGTCCCAATTCAGCGAGGTTGGCGACCTGATCAACCCGCGTACCGGCCATCTCGCCACCCCAGACATGATGCATAGCGAAGGAGAGGGGTTCGGATGCCTCCCGGTCAACAGACGCGCATCACCGACTTCAGCCATCACGACAGCGCGTTCGCGCGCGACCCGTTCAACACGATCACCCGCCTGCTGACAGACGAGCCAGTGGCGTGGTCTACCAAGCACGACGGGTTCTGGGTGGTCAACCGCTTCGACGACGTGACCTCCGCCTTCCGCGACTACCGGACGTTCAGCTCGCAGCGCGGCGCGGCGATTCCGGTGCTGAACCTCGGCGGTGACCACATTCCGGTCTCCATGGATCCACCCCAGCATGCCCAGTACCGGAAGGTCCTCAACCCCTGGTTCACCGCCGAGGCAATCGCGGCGCGCGAGGACGGCATCCGCGCCTTCGTGCGCGAGGTGATCGAGCCGCTGGCGAAGGTGGGCGAGTGGGACTTCGTTCCCGACGTCGCCAACGTCGTGCCTGGATCGGTCATCCTGGGCATCATCGGTTTCGGCGCCCAGCGCCGCGCCGAATTCTTGAGCCGGATGGAACTGGCCATGTCTCATCAGGCGTCGACCGATCCAGACACCGTCGAGCAGATCAAGCGCGACAAGGAATGGATCGACAACGAGATCCTCGAACTCATGCGGGCCCGCCGCGCCAAGCCCGAGGGCGACCTGATGTCGGTCCTCGCCAACGACCCCCTCGGCGACGGGAACGAGCTCACCGACGAGCAGATGCTCGGCGTGGGCATGCTGTTGGTGCTGGCGGGTTTTCACACCACCAGCGCGGCGTTCGCGGCGATGATGGTCCACCTGTCCAAACACCCCGATCAGCGCCAGTGGCTCATCGAAGACTTCGGCCGAATCCCGGCGGCGATCGAAGAGATCATCCGGGTCTACTCGCCCGCCACGGCGGAGGGCCGATACGTCACCCAGGACGTCGAACTCGGCGGCGAAACGCTCAACGCGGGTGACATGGTGCTGCTCAACATCGCCGCCGCCAACAAGGATCCCAGCAAATTCGAGGACCCGTTCCACGTCGACTTCCAGCGCGACAATCGTCGGGCCATCTCCTTTGGCTGGGGCGTGCACCGATGCCTCGGACAGCATCTCGCAAAGGCGATCCTGCGGATCGAGATCGAGACGGTGCTGGAATCGATGCCGGGGTACGTCGTCGACTTGGAGAAGACCGTGGTCTCCGACGCCATGGGCATCGGATTCGTTCACGACGCCGTACCTGCGCGACTGGTCCGCCCGTGAGGCCGGGCATTCACCGCAGGTTGTGTGAAAGCAACGCCGTCTGCGTAGCCCTTGCGCCCGACGTCTTCGATCTCGACGAGGACGGCATCGCGGTGCCGTTGGTCGCCGAACTGGACGAATCTCAGGAGGACCCGACCCGGATGGCGGTCGACGGTTGCCCGCGGGCCGCCGTCTTCGTCCGCCGATGAGTGATCGGGTGTGGACGCGCCGTCGGCGGCACGGCCAGACCGGGCCACCGGGATGCTTACGACCAACGCGGTAGCCGCGAGATTGAGATTGGTACATGGAATTCGACTACATCATCGTCGGCAGCGGGGCTGGCGGATCAGTCCTGGCGAGCCGACTCAGCGCCGACCGGGGGAGCCGAGTCCTGATTTTGGAGGCCGGTGCCTCCGACCGCGGCCCCGTTCACCGGGTTCCCAAGGGCTTTGCGTTCACCATGACCGACCCGAAGTTCACAACCAGCTATGTCACCGAACCGTCGCAGCCGGGCAGCCCTGGTGACACCTGGTTTCGGGGCCGCGTGGTAGGGGGTTCGACCACGATCAACGGTTTGGTGTGGAACCGCGGCTGGCGGCCAGACTTCGACCGCCTCGAGGCCGAGGGAAACTCTGGCTGGGGATGGCAGACGTTCCTGGGTGCCTATCGCGACCTGGAGAACTTCCGCGCCGGCGTGCCGACCCAACCCGGCCTGCACGGCCGCGGCGGACCCGTCGACGTCGAGATGGCCCTGCCCGCCGAGGAAGTGTGCGAGGCGTTCCTCGGCTCGGCAGCCGCGGTGGGTATGCCACGGACCGCCGACGTCAACGGATCCGACGACGACCGGGCGGGCTACGCGCAATTCTCGACGCGTCGGGGTCTGCGTGTGAGCGCCTCCAGTGCACACCTGCGTCCATCCCTGCGACGGGACAACCTAACCCTGGTCACCGGCGCGACGGTTCAACGCATCCTGTTCGAGGGCAAGCGCGCCGTCGGAGTACTCGTTGACCAGGGTGGACGCCGCCGCGAATACCGTGCCGCCAGGGAAGTGCTGGTATCCGCCGGGGCGTTGGAGTCGCCCTTATTGCTTGAGCGCAGTGGGATCGGGCGCGGCGACGTCCTCCAGGCTGCAGGCATCGAGCAACGCGTGGAGAGCCCCAACGTGGGTGAGCGCATGTCCGAACATCGCGGGCTGCGATTCATGTACCAGGTCAAGGGCGCCAAAGGATTCAATCACCAAGTCAACTCACAGCGTGATCAGCTGCTGACCGGGGCGAAGTTTCTGCTGACTCGACGCGGCATCATCGCCCAGGGTTCAGCGAGCGTGCTGACATACTTCTCGGCTCACCACGACGCCACCCGGCCCGACGCCATCGGCTTCTTCAGCCCCATGTCGACGAAGACGGCGACCTTGCACGACAAGAAGCTCGCCACCGCCGACGAACCGGGAATGATGGTGGCGGTCTATCCGCTGCGCCCGACCAGTCAGGGCTCCATCCACCTTCCCTCCGCCGGCGCCGGCCCGACACCGGTAGTCACCGCCAACTTCTTGTCTACCGACTACGACCGTGCACTGATTGTGGCGATGGCTCGGCGCATGCGTGAACTGTTCGCCAGTGGACCGGTCGCGCGGTTGGTCGACGCGCCGCTGTCACCGGCGTGTGAGATGCAGGACGACGACGAACTGGTCCAGCACGCCTTGACCGCTGGGGCGAGCGGCTATCACACCTTGGGTACCTGCGCGATGGGACCAAATGACGCCGATGTGGTGGACAGCGAACTCAAAGTACGTGGCGTGGAAGGACTTCGGGTCGTCGACGCCTCGGTCTTTCCCCACCAGCCCAGCGGGAACACCTCGGCGCCGACCCAGGCGCTGGCGTGGCACGCCGCTCGACTCATCTTGGCCGATGCCTAGCCGCGGTTGTGAAGCGGGTGACCGTGCCCCGGTTGACGTGACCTACATAACTCGGCAATAATTCGAACACAATTGGTTCATGGCTTGCAACACTAGAGCCGGGGTAGTCAGCCGCCAACGCAAACCGCACTCATGAGAACAGGACCGCTGTGAACATCGACTTGCAGGACCCGGAACTCTTCCGCGAAGGCGCGCCCTACGATGTCTACAAGCATCTCCGGGAAACCGATCCCGTGCACTGGCAAGACGAAGCCGACGGGCCGGGCTACTGGGCATTGACGCGTTACGAGGACATCAAGCGCGTCGAACTCGACTCCGAGACCTTCTCCAATGAACCCACCGTGCTGATCTCCGACGTGGGCATCGCCGGAGACGAGACGCATAAGCACCTCATCTTCTCGGACGCGCCGCACCACACCGAGCACCGTCAACTCCTCAGCAAGGAGATTGGCCTGAGCCGAATCCGCAAGGCTCGAGAGGGCATGGAGACGTTGGTCGACTCGATCATCGACGTCGTCATCGAGAAGGGCGAGGCCGATTTGGTGGTCGACTTGTCGAGCAAGATGGCCAGTTTTGCAATTGCGGACCTGATGGGCCTCGACCGCGCGGAGTCGTTAGAGATGTTCCACGCCGCAGAGATCCTCACGCGCAACGTTCCGGTCACCGAGGGGATCGGGCTTGAGGCAATAACCACGATGTTCACCCATGCGTCGCAAGCTTGGGCTCAACGGTCCGCCGATCCCCGTGATGACACGCTAAGCCGCATTGCGCACGCCGAGATCATGGGCAATCCCGTCGACGAGTTCCAGTTCCAGCTCGACTACCAACTGTTGGTGAGCGCGGGCAGTGACACTTCGCGCAACGTGCTCTCCACCGGCATGATCACCCTCTTCGAGCACCCCGAGGCCAGACAAGCTCTGCTGGACGACCCCACCCTGCTACCCAAGGCGCTCGAAGAGATCTTGCGGTATACCCCGCCGATCATGGCGATGCGCCGAACGACGACGGCTGACACCGAAATTGGAGGGACCAAGATCGGCAAGGGTCAGAAGGTGGTGATGTACTACGGTGCCGCCAACCGCGACCCCGAGGTGTTCGACGACCCCGACACCTTCGAAATTCGCCGAAAGGTCAACCCGCACATGACCTTCGGCGGGGGACGTCATCACTGCCTGGGCGCGCACCTCGCGAGGCTCGAGCTGACCACGATGTTCTCGGCGATGCTGCGTCGCATGCCGGACATGGCGCCCATCGGTCCGGTGGACTGGCCCGAGCTGGGGACACCACCCATGGTGGGCGGCCCGGCCGGTTTGCGGGTCGGCTTCACCCCCGGGACCCGCATCGTCGAAGACTCCGTCGCACCAATCTTCGCATGACGACGCCGACGTCGGCCCAGGAGCAGCACTTATGAAATTTCGCGTCGACCTCAACGCCTGCCAAAGCATGGGCCAGTGCAGTTTCACTGCGCCGGACCTGTTTCCCCTTGACGACGACGGAGTGTTGGAGTTCGCCGAGCCAGGTGCGCAGGAGTACGTCTCGGAGGAATTGACCGCAGACGACGGGGAGCTGGCCGAGGAGGCGTCGTTCCTGTGCCCGATGCGTGCCATCAGCATGCATTGACCGATCCGGGGTGGCGCACCGACCCCGCCCACCAAATGGCCGGCTGGCTGGCCGCCTTCACTACTTTCAACGAGGGAACTTGATGACGACCACGACGAGCGCTTCGGTGCGGACCAGCGCCACCTACAAGACGGTTAACCCTGCGACCGGTGAGCAACTCAACGACTGGGGCCTACTCGAGGACGACCAGGCCGATTCCGCGCTGACCCGCGCCCACGAGGCGTTTCAGGTGTGGCGATGGGTGCCGGTCGACGAGAAGATCCGACTGTTCACCAGGGTGGCCGACCTCATCGACCGCGCAGCGCCAGATCTGGCACGACAGACCGCCCTGGAGATGGGCAAGCCGGTCGCCCAGGCCACCGCCGAAGCCGGGATCTGCTCGGCGATGTTCCGTTACTACGCCGACCGGGCTCACGACCTCCTCGCCGACGAAGCCGTCGAGCTCCCTGGTATGAGTAGAACCGTCATCCGACGCGAACCCCTTGGCGTCATCCTCGGCATCGAGCCGTGGAACGCCCCACTCTTCCAGGCGATGCGCGCCACCGCACCAAACCTCATGGTGGGCAACACCGTGCTCCTCAAACCCGCCAACATCTGCGCCGGGTCGACGCTGATGTTCGACGACCTGTTCGTCGAGGCTGGATTCCCGGCCGGGGTGTATCAGACGGTGTTGACTACTCGTCAACAGGTCCTGGGCTACATCGCCCACCCGAAGGTGCGGGCCGTCACCCTGACCGGTTCCGACGACGCAGGTTCCGTCGTCGGCGAATTGGCCGGCAAACACATCAAACCCGTCGTGTTGGAGCTGGGCGGCTCGGACGCGTTCGTCGTACTCGACGGTGCCGACGTCGCCAAGGCGGCGGCCACCGCCTCTACCTGTCGACTGTTCATCGGGGGTCAGGCGTGCGCCTTGCCCAAGCGCGTGATCGTCACCGACAAGGTGGCCGATGAATTCACTTCGTTGTACCTGGAGGCGTTCCGCAGTCAGGTCATCGGGGATCCGCTCGACCCGACCACCACCATGGGCCCACTGTCGAGCCCGTCGGCCGTCGCCGAACTACAAGCCCAGTACCAGGATGCCGTCGACCTCGGGGCGACGGTCTTGGAAAGCGGGGGACCGCTGGACCGGCCGGGCAATTACTTCAAGCCCGCCGTTCTCACCGACGTGACACCCGAGATGCGGCTCTATCACGAAGAGGCCTTCGGGCCGCTGGGTTTGATCTACCGCGTGCCCGACGCCGAAGCGGCCATCGAGCTCGCCAACGACACCAAGTACGGACTCGGTGGGACGGTGTTCTCCGAAGACCTCGACCAGGCGGCGTATGTCGCCGCGCGTCTGGACACCGGCGGCGTGGGAATCAACGCCTGGTTGGGTGCACCGATCGACATCCCATTCGGGGGCACCAAGGCCTCAGGGGTGGGTCGCGAACTGGGCAAGACGGGCATGGACTACTTCGCCAACATCAAGACCTACGCAACGGCTTGATCGACGGCGCATGCCGACGACCCGCAACGGCGTGGCCGTTCGATCTACGGAGATTGGAGACCGGTCATGCACGAACCCTTGGTGCGCAACGGCACGTCTGTGCGGGGATGGTTGCGGGTGACGCTGGCGCTCATCTGCGGGCTGTCCATTTGGACCGCGACGCAGGCGAGGGCCGACGGCATGGAAACACTCATGGTCCCGTCGGCGGCGATGGGCCGCGACATACCGGTCGCATTCCAGGCGGGCGGGCCCCACTCGGTCCTACTGCTCGACGCCTTCAATGCGGCCCCGGACGTAAGCAACTGGGTCACCGCCGGCCACGCCTTGAGTTCCCTTGCTGGCAAGGGTGTTTCGATCGTGGCGCCAGCCGGCGGAGCTTACAGTCTGTACACCGACTGGGAGGGCGACGGCGGCAAGCAGTGGGAAACCTTCCTCACCAGCGAGCTGCCAGATTGGCTCACCGCCAACAAGGGTCTGGCACCGCACGGCAACGCCGTGGTCGGGGCCTCGCAGGGTGGTACCGCGGCGCTGACGTTGGCAGCCTTTCACCCCGACCGTTTTCGCTACGCCGGCTCGCTGTCAGGCTTCCTCACGCCTGCGGCGACCACGATGAACGGGGCCATCGCCGCGGGAATGGCGCAGTACGGCGGCGTCGACACCCAAACCATGTGGGGACCGGTGCAGCTCGGCCGATGGAACCGACACGACCCGGCGGTGCACGTGCAACTGTTGGTCGCCAACGACACTCGGTTGTGGATCTACAGCCCCTCGACCCTGACGTGCAGCGATCCGGCGGCCATGATCGGGTACTGCGACCAGGCACAAGGGAGCAACCGCGACTTCTATCATCGCTACCGCAACGACATGGGCGGTAACAATGCCCACTTCGACCTGCCGGTCGGAGGGCAGCACGATTGGGGAAGTTGGGGTCCACAATTGGCGGCGATGTCCGCCGACCTCACCGCAACCATCAGATAGGCGGTCGGCCGGGAGCTGTGGGCAGCCAGATACCTCCGTTCGTCGACACCCTGCCGCCCGGACGTTGGTGGTGCGGCGGAGCGGCGGAGCCAACTTCTGACATCGACGCCCCACACCACCACACGTCGGCGGCGCAGACTCAGCATCGGTGCACCGACGGCAGGAGCGAACCGCTTCTCTCACATGCGATGACCTTCGAGCGGAGGCGGCTGGCATTCTCGGCCCGCCGGTAATTCACCTTGGCCGGCCGACACGGATACCGTCGGTGCCCGCCGCCGTCCCGGAGCGCCGCGCAGTCAGCAATCGCGTCGCGCTGCGACGGGGGAAGACGAGACCACGCACGGCACGGGCCGAAGCAGTCCGCGGGGACACACGAAGAAGCTGGTCGGGCTTTTCTGGGCGCGGTTAGGTCCTGTCGGCCAACTGTGAGAAGACACCATTCATTGACAATTAGTGATCTGCGCCTCTAATCTAACTTCAACATTGCAGCTTGGTTGAACATCACAGGCCGACCTGCGCAGCTACCACAGCCAGACGCCGCGGCAAACCCCGGGTCCTTAGCTGCAGCAGGCCATGAGAGGGAAGTCTAGAAATTGCCCAACCCGCAGCATGGTTGTCGAACCGGCGGCCCCTCCACGGTGAGCGCCACATGAGCGAAGTCGACTACGTCGCCGAACCGTCGACCTTCGACCGAGTCAAGGGCGGCACGCTGTGGTCCGCCACGGCGACCCGCGGCGCCAAGCCGTTCCGGGCCGTAGGCGGATTCTTCGCCATGGCGCTGGACACCCTGATACTCATCCCGCGTCGGCCATTCGCCTGGCGGGAGTTTCTCCAGCAGTCGTGGTTCGTGGCAAGGGTGTCGCTCGTGCCCACGCTGTTACTCGCCATCCCGTTCACCGTGCTCCTGGTCTTCACCTTCAACATCCTGTTGCTCGAGTTCGGCGCGGCCGACTTCTCCGGCACCGGTGCCGCCTACGGCACGGTCACCCAGATCGGTCCCGTCGTGACCGTGCTGGTGGTCGCCGGTGCCGGTGCCACCGCCATGTGCGCCGACCTCGGAGCCCGCACCATCCGCGAGGAGCTCGACGCCCTGCGCGTGATGGGGGTCAACCCCATTCAGTCCCTGGTCGTTCCGCGGGTACTGGCCGCGACCCTGGTCGCGACCCTCCTGTCCTCGGTGGTCATCGTCGTCGGGTTGGTGGGTGGCTTCGTGTTCTCGGTGTTCGTCCAGCACGTGACACCTGGCTCCTACATCAGCGGTCTGACCGTCATCACCCACGCCGCCGACGTGGTCATCTCCATGATCAAGGCCGCCTTGTTCGGATTGGCCGCGGGACTGATCGCCTGCTTCAAGGGGATATCGGTCGGCGGCGGCCCGGCCGGTGTCGGCAACGCGGTCAACGAGACCGTCGTGTACACCTTCGTGGCGCTGTTCGCCATCAACATCATCGCCTCCGCCGTCGGCATCCAGGCCACGCTGTGACCGCCGCAGCACCCAGCAAGCGCCGCGCGCCGCTGACCCGACAAGCCAAGGGCTGGGTGAACGGCCTGACGCGCATCGGCACCCAGGCGCAGTTCTACTTTCAGACCGTCGGCGCCATCAAGGACGTGTTCGTCCACTACCGCATCGAGATGATTCGGTTGATTGCCCAAATGAGTTTGGGCGTCGGAGCGTTGGCCGTCATCGGCGGCACCGTGGTGATCGTTGGCTTCCTCACCTTGTCGACCGGAGCTCTGGTCGCGGTGCAGGGTTACAACCAGTTCGCCGACGTCGGCGTCGAGGCACTCACCGGGTTCGCCTCGGCATACTTCAACGTTCGACTCATCGCACCGGTCATCGCCGGAATCGCGCTGGCGGCCACCATCGGCGCGGGGGCCACCGCGCAACTGGGCGCGATGCGCATCAACGAGGAAATCGACGCTTTGGAAGTAATGGGCGTCCGTTCCATCGCCTACCTTGCGTCCACCCGTGTCGTGGCCGGCGTCGTCGTGGTCATCCCCTTGTACTGCGTGGCCGTGCTCTCGGCCTTCTGGGCCGCCAGGTTTGGCACGATCTTCATCTACGGGCAGTCATCCGGGGTCTACGACCACTACTTCAACACCTTCCTCAACCCCACCGACATCCTGTGGTCGTTCTTCCAGGCCGTCGTGATGGCAATCGTGATCATGCTTGTCCACACCTACTACGGATTCACCGCGACGGGTGGCCCGGCCGGTGTCGGCGAGGCCGTGGGACGCGCGGTACGCACGTCCTTGATCGCGGCCGTGTTCGTGGTGGTGTTCCTCTCGCTGGCCATCTACGGCCAGTCCGGCCACTTCAACCTCGCCGGGTGACGGGATGAATCGACCACACGGCACCCACCGCGTACACCCACTGTGGTGGACCGCCGCGCTCTTCGTCAGCATCACCGCGCTCGTCCTGTTGTGCGTGTCGATCTTCGCCGGCACGTTCCGTTCCTACGTACCGGTCACACTGAGCTCCGACCGAGCGGGCCTGGTGATGGAACCCGGCGCCAAGGTGAAGCTGCGTGGGGTGCAAGTCGGGCGGGTCGCAGGCATCACCGGCGGCCACGGCACGGCGAGTCTTCAACTCGAGATCGACCCCGACCAAGCCGACCGCATCCCGGCCAATGTCGGCGCCGAGATCGCGTCCACCACGGCCTTCGGCGCCAAGTACGTCGACCTCATCTACCCGGCCGACCCCAGCGTCAAGAAGATCGCCGCGGGTGCAGTCCTGCAGTCGCGCAACGTGACCACCGAAGTGAACACCGTCTTCGGCAATCTGGTCGGGCTCCTCGACCAGATCGACGTGACCAAGCTGAATTCGGTGCTGACCGCACTGTCCGACGGTGTCCGCGGCAAGGGCCAACGAATTGGGGAAGCCACCACCGCCGCCAATGAGGTGCTCCAGGCGGTCAACCCCAAGATGGACACCGTCGACGCCGACCTCCGCTCATTCAAGGGGTTCAGCGACGCCTACAGCGCCGCCGCCCAGGAAATCTTGACCGTCTTGGACGACGGCAGCACCACGGCCACCACGGTCACCAACCACGCCAAAGACCTAGATGCGTTGTTGCTCAACGTGATCGGTTTCGCCAACGACGGCACCCAACTGGTCGCCCCCAACAGGGACAACCTCATCAACGGGATCAACGTCCTGGAACCCACGACGAGCCTGCTCCTGAAGTATCAACCGGAATACACCTGTCTGCTGGTGGGCGCGAAGTTCCTCTACGACCACGGCGCATACCGTGACATCGGCGGCAACGGCAGCTCTATCGTGCAGGACGGCAGCATCGGTTTCGGTGACGACGCCTACCGGTACCCGGACAACCTGCCGATCGTCAACGCCAAGGGCGGGCCGGGCGGCAGACCGGGCTGCGGCTCCCTTCCCGACGTCAGCAAGAACATGCCCGTTCGATATCTGGTGACCGACACCGGGTTTGGCACCGGCCTGGACATGCGACCCAATCCCGGCATCGGTTTCCCCGGGCTGATCAACTACTTCCCGGTCACCAAGGGCACCCCAGAGCCGCCCAAGGTCCGTTACGAGGGTGGCCCGGCGCCCGGGCCGCCACCGGCCTACCCCGGCGGCCCGCCCTACGGTGCGCCGCTCTACGGACCGGGTGGGGTACCGCTGTGGCCCGGCGTGCCTCCAGCACCGCCGCAAGCAGACGCCGCGCCCGCGCCCGCACCTGCAGCCCCCGGCCCCGGAGGGCCCATGTTCCCCGCCGAGGCGAACCCCGCGGCCCAACCACCGCCGCCGGACAACGCCCCCGTCGCAGCGCCCGCTGCGGAAACGCCGCCAGCATCATGACCGTCGACGAACCGAAGGAGGTGCAACCGTGAACACGAAGATGTCGCGTGTGGTCGTCAACCTGACCGCCTTCGTCCTGGTGTGCGTGGTCGCCTCGTTCGGCCTCTTGGCGATCTTCGCCAACCTGCGGTTCTCCGACGAGCGGAACTATCTCGCCGACTTCACCGACGTCAGCGGTCTGAAGGTCGACGACTTCGTCCGCATCGCCGGCGTGGAAGTCGGCCAAGTCAAGAAGATTTCGATCAACGACCAGTCCGTCGCGGTCGTGGAGTTCACCGCTGACCCCTCGGTAACTCTCACCCAAGGCACCAAGGTCGCCATACGGTGGGCCAACCCCATCGGCGACCGCTACGTCTCCCTGCTCGAAGGCCCAGGCGACCCCCATCGGATCAACCCAGGAGACACCATCCCGATCTCCCGCACCGAACCTGCGCTGGACCTGGACACGTTGCTGGGAGGTTTCCGGCCGCTGTTCCGCGCCCTGAATCCGCAAGACGTCAACACCCTTTCTAGCGCACTCATCCAAGCCTTCCAGGGCGAAGGCGACACGATCGGATCGTTCCTGGCCCAGGCGTCCACCGTGACCAATACGCTCGCCGACCGCGATCAGCTGATCGGGCAGGTCATCACCAACCTCAACGTCGTCCTCGGCTCGTTCGGAGACCAGACCGATCAGCTGGGCAAGACCGTCGACTCGCTGTCGAAGCTGATCAAGGGATTGGCCGACCGCAAGACCGACATCACCAACGCCATCGCCTACACCAACGCAGCCACCGGAACCATCGCCGACCTGCTGTCCCAGGCCCGTCAACCCTTCAAGGACACCGTCGCGCAAACCGACCGTACCGCGGGCATCGTCGTCGCCGACCATGACTACTTCGACAACCTTCTCGCGACTCTGCCCAGTGCCTACAAGGCGTTGGCCAACCTCGGCAAGCGCGGCGACTTCCTCAACGAGTATCTGTGCTCAATCAGCATCAAACTCAACGGCAAGGGCGGCCAACCGGTGTACGTGAAGCTGATCTCGCAAACCTCAGGGCGGTGCGCACCGAAATGAAGTCCTTCTCCGAACGCAACCTCTTCGTCGTAGGCGTGGTAGGCGTGGTCCTGACCGTCGGCACCGCGATCGCGGCCTTGAACTTCCACAGTCTGCCCTTCGTCGACTCCAACGACGACTACTCCGCGGCCTTCGCCGAGGCCGGAGGCTTGCGTGCCGGCGCGCCCGTGCAGGTCGCCGGATATCGGGTAGGGCAGGTCTCCTCGGTCGACCTGGACGGCACCCACGTGCTGGTCAAGTTCGACGTCCAGGACGACGTGCGCCTCGGCCAACTCACCGAAGCCAACATCAGGACCAAGAGCCTGCTCGGGTCCAAGGTGCTCGAAGTCACCCCCCGGGGCGACGGGCGCCTCGCCGAAACCATTCCACTGGCACGTACCCGCTCGCCGTATCAGCTGCCCGACGCGCTGGGGGACCTGTCGTCGACGATCAACGGGCTCAACACCGATTCCGTGTCCAACGCGCTGGCCACCTTGTCCGACACGTTCAAGGACACCCCGCCCGCGCTGAGGGACGCCGTGGCAGGCGTCGGCCGCTTCTCTCAGTCACTCGGAGACCGCGACGCTCAACTCCGTACCTTGCTGGCCAACGCCAGCAAGGCCACCTCGGTGCTTTCTGCGCGCGCCGACGAGATCGTGCAGCTCGTCTCCAACAGCAACGCACTGCTGGCTGCACTACGAACGCAAAGCACTGCGTTGCAACAGGTCTCGGGCAACCTGTCGGCGTTCGCCCAGCAGCTCAAGGGGTTCATCGCCGACAACGGTGCGCAACTGCGTCCGGCCTTGGACAAGCTCAACGGCGTGTTGACCATCGTCGACAACCGCAAGAACGACCTCACCCAAGCCATCAAGTACCTCAACCAGTACGCGATGTCCCTCGGTGACGCGGTGGGGTCGGGCCCCTTCTTCAAGGCCATGATCCCCAACCTGCTGCCGGGACAATTGTCCCAGCCCTTCATCGACGCCGCGTTCCGTGACTTGGGACTGGACCCCACCACGCTCGCACCGTCACAAGCGTCCGATCCCCAAACCGGCCAGCCAGGCACCCCGCCGTTGCCGGTTCCCTACCCCCGCACGGGCCAGGCCGGCGATCCGCGGCTCAACTTGCCCGACGCGATCACCGGCAACCCCGGCGACGAACAGTGCGGCCCACCCGGGTTGCCGTTGCCGGGGCCAGGGTGTTACCCCCTGCGCGAACAGCTGCCACCCACAGCACCAGGCGGCCCGCCGCCGGGACCCCCGTTGGTCCCACCTGGTTCGGAACGGACCACCGACCCCACGCCGGCACCGATCTTCGTGCCCGCCCCCGGTGAACCGGGTTCGCAGACAACGGCTTCCGAGCCCACCGGAGGACAATGATGCGTACGCGCCATCTGCGGATCGGACTGTCCGTCGCACTGGTCCTCGCCCTCGTCGCCGGCGCCTTCGTCGCCTACCAAGGCTTCGACAAGGCGAACCGAACGCACGTCGTGGCGTACTTCGACACCACCAACGGTCTGTTCACCGGCGACGAGGTCCGCATCCTGGGCGTACCCGTCGGCGTCATCGACAGCATCGAGCCGCAAGCGCAACGGGTCAAGGTGGGATTCTGGGTAGACGACTCCTACAAAGTGCCCGCAGACGCCAAGGCCGTGATCGTCTCACCGCAACTGGTGACGGCCCGCGCAATTCAGCTGACCCCGGTGTACACGACGGGTCCCCAGATGCGCGACGGGGCCACCATCCCCCTCGACCGTACGGCGGTTCCGCTCGAATACGACGATCTGCGAGCACAACTGGAGAAGCTGACCACCGCGCTGCAGCCGACACAGCCCGGGGGCGTCAGCACCTTGGGAGCATTCGTCGACACCGCGGCGGACAACCTCCGCGGCCAAGGCGCCAACATCCGCTCGACGGTCATCCAACTGTCCAAAGCACTCTCCGCCCTTGGTGATCACAGCGGCGACACCTTCACCACCATCAAGAACATTTCAGTGGTGGTCTCTGCTCTGCAGGACAGCGCGTCCCTGCTCACACAGCTCAACGGCAACCTGGCGACGGTAACCGGACTGCTGACCAGCGACCCCAACGCGGTGGGCAACGCGCTCTCCGACCTCAACTCGGTGGTCACCGACGCCACCCAGTTCATCAAGGACAACCGCGACTCCCTCGGCACCGCCACCGACAAGCTGGCGTCGATCTCCACCACCGTCAACTCCAACCTCGACGACATCAAACAGGCCTTGCACGTCTTTCCCAACGCCGCAGCCAACTTCGCGAACGTCTACCAACCCTCGCAGGGAGCTCTCACCGGCGCCATCGCCCTCAACAACTTCGCCGACCCACTGAGGTTCATCTGCGGATCGATCGAGGCGGCCTCAAGACTCAACGGCGAGATCTCCTCCAAACTCTGCATGCAATATCTCGCCCCCATCGTCAAGAACCGGCAGATCAACTTCCTGCCAATTGGCGGAAACCCCATCGTCGGCGAATCGGCGCGGCCCAACGAGCTCACCTACAGCGAAGACCGCTTGCGGCCCGACTTCGTCCCCCCGCTGCCCGCGGCGCCAGCAGAGCCCGACCCCGCCCTGGCGGTCTCGGTGGGGGACACCCCGCCCCCCGACGCCACTGCCACAGATCCCGCCGCCGGTTTGCCGGGACTCATGGTGCCCACCCAAGGTGGATCGTGATCGCCGCCGACCGTCCGCTGACCCGACGCTGGGGCAGAACGGCGTTCCTCGCCGCCGTCGCCACCATCGTCGCCGGATGTCAATGGCAGGGCCTGAACTCGCTGCCGATGCCCGGCACCCAAGGGGGCGGTGACGGTTCCTACACAGTGCAGGCGCAGCTGCCCGACGTCGGTGTCATCGAACGCAATTCGCGGGTTCGCGTCGGCGACGTGAACGTCGGCACTATTACCAACATCGAGCGGCAAGGGTGGCACGCGTTGGTGACCATGAGACTCAACGGTGACGTGTCCCTGCCCGCCAACACCACCGCAAAGATTGGACAAACGAGCCTGCTGGGTTCCTTGCACCTGGAGCTGAACCCGCCAAGCGAAGCCCCAGCTGCCGGCAAGCTCCACGAAGGTTCGCTGATCCCGCTGACGAACGGCGGCTCCTATCCCAACACCGACCAGACATTGGCGGCGCTGTCGATGCTCCTCAACGGTGGCGGCATCGGTCAGCTCCAAGACATCAACGCTGCGTTCGCCACGGCATTCTCCGGACGTGAAGGCGACCTTCGTAGTCTCGTCGACCAGGTCAACGAGTTCGTCGGGCACGTCAACGACCAAACCGACGACATCATCGCCGCCACCGACAGCTTCAACAAACTCGTGGACCAGTTCGCCGCCCAGAAACCCGTGCTGGACAAGGCGTTGCACACCATTCCCGACGCTCTCACCGTGCTCGCCGATCAACGCAACAACCTGAGCGACGCCCTGGACTCATTTGGCAAGTTCAGTGCAGTGACCGCCGACGCCGTCAGCCAGACCAAACAGAATCTGGTTTCCGAACTCAAAGCCGCCGCGCCGGTCCTCAATTCCCTGGCCAACGCAGGCCCCGCCTTGACACGTTCGCTGAGCATGCTGACGACCATGCCCTTCCCCATCGAAAACATTCCCAAGCTGATCCGCGGCGAATACATCAACACCGACGTGGTGTTCGACCTCACCCTGAGCCGGCTGGACGCCAGCTTCCTCACCGGCACCCGCTACGAAGGCGTCCTCACCAAACGCGAGTTGAAATGGGGACGCACCATCGGCCAAGCGCCAAGTCCGTACACCGTGGGCAACCCGCTGGTCGCCCCCTACCACCTCGATCAGGGGCCTTAGCGTGCTGACGAAGCGAATCAAGATACAGCTGGCCCTGTTCGGGGTGATAGCCGTGGTGGCCGGAGCCATCATGGCGTTCGGGTACATCAGGGTGCCGGCGATGTTCGGGGTGGGGCACTACACCGTCACCGTGCAACTCCCCGACGCAGGAGGGCTGTATGCCTCCGGAAACGTGACCTACCGTGGGACCGAGGTGGGTCGTGTCACCGACGTCCGCGTGACCGATTCGGGGGTCGAGGCAGTGTTGGACCTCAACTCCGACATCAAGATCCCGTCGAATCTGGACGCTCAGGTGCACAGCACCTCTGCCATCGGCGAGCAGTACGTGGCACTGCTTCCGCGCAACGACGACGGACCCGCACTCAAGAACGGCGACGTCATTCCGATCAGCCGCACGTCGGTCCCCCCGCCCATCGGCCAGCTGCTCGACGCCGCCAACCGGGGAGTCAAGGCAATACCTCAAGGCAACGTCAAGACCGTCATCGACGAAAGCTACACCGCCGTCGGAGGACTGGGGCCCGAGATATCACGCATCGTGGACGGGTCCACTCAGCTGGCCACCGACGCACGCGCCAATCTCGACCCGCTGCTTGCCCTCATCGACCGAGCGCAGCCGGTCCTCGACTCGCAAACTGACTCAGCCGACTCCATCCGCGCGTGGGCCGCGCACCTCGCGGACCTGTCGCGTCAGGTGAAGACGCAAGACGCGGCCGTCACCGGGCTGCTGCAGAACGGCCCCGCCGCCGCCGACGAGGGTCGCCAACTCGTCGACCGGCTCAAGCCAGCCCTACCCATTCTGTTGGCGAACTTGGTCAGCATCGGTCAGGTCGCCGTCGTCTATCAGCCTGCGCTCGAACAGATTTTGGTTCTCGAACCTCAGATCGTCGCCAGCATGCAGGGCGCAGAGGTTCCCAACCTAGACAACCCGCGACCGTTCCCCGGAATCTACGTCAACTTCAACCTCAACCTCAACGATCCGCCACCATGCACGACTGGATTCCTGCCAAAGGAACAGTTGAGCCCCCCGGCGGTGACGAGCATCCCGGACCGCCCCGCCGGCGACTTGTATTGCCGGATCCCGCAAGACGCACGAAACGTCGTGCGCGGCACCCGAAATCTGCCCTGCATCACCCGGCCCGGCAAACGCGCGCCGACGGTGAAGATGTGCGAAAGCGACGAGCAGTACGTGCCGCTCAACGACGGCGACTATTGGAAGGGCGACCCCAACGCCACCGACACCGGCCAGGCAGTTCCGCAGCTGCCCCCCGGGACCCCTCAGCAGGGGCAGGGGCCGACACCTCCGGCTGCCGTCGTGCAGTACGACCCGGCGACGGGCAGTTACCCCGCGCCCGACGGAAACGTCTACACCCAAGGCGACCTCGCCCAAAGCACGGAAGGCAAGACATGGCAAAACATGATGACACCGCCGAAGTAGACAGCCCGCCCATCGACGACGGCTCCGCGCTCGACGCCGACGACGCCGACGGGGATGACGGCGCCGAGGGGGACCACGACGGTCCGACGACCAAGGACGACGCGTCACCCGACGACACCGCAACAGATGTCGAACCCGGCGAAGACACACGAGCACCGTTCTGGCGACAGAAGCTCGCCAGCCCGACCGGCGCGGCCGCAGTCTGCGTGACAGCCATTGTCGCGCTGGGAGCCCTCGGCGGCATCCTCGGACACCAACTCCTCAACGAGCGTCAGGAAAGCTTGCGGCGGGAGGTCTTCGTCCAAGCGGCCCGACAAGGGGTGATCGACCTGACCACGATCGACTACACCAGCGTCGAGGCCGACGTCGCCCGCATCCTGGACTCGTCCACCGGAGCTTTTCACGACGACTTCCAGACACGGTCCCAGCCGTACGCCGAAGTGATCAAGCAGGCCAAGACGAAGTCTCAAGGCACCGTAACCGCAGCCGCCATGCAGTCCCAAGACGGCGACACAGCCAAGGTCTTGGTCACGGTCTCGATGAAGATGTCCAATGCTGGTGCACCGGAACAACCTTCGCGCAACTGGCGAATGCTCATCAACGTCCAGAAGACCGGTGACACCGCCAAGGTGTCCGACGTGCAGTTCGCGACATGACCACAGCTACACCGGATCTCACCCACCGACGAACGGAGACAGCGTTGTCCACGCACGCACCGACCGACGAGCGGATCGACAAGCCCCACACCGACGGCGTTATACCCGGCCTAGAGGAACCGTCCGACATCCCCGATTCCGACACCTGCGAACCCACCGCCGCCGGTCACGCCGGCGATGACGATGACGAGACGGCACCTTCAGGGGACGGCGAAGAATCCGACGAGACGCCCCAGGCGCAGGGATCCTCCGACGACGGCACGCAATCCACTAGACGACCAGTGCCATGGAGTCGGGTGCTGGCGTTTGGCATCCTGCCCGCACTAGTGATGCTCCTCGCCGCCGGTGTCGGCTACCTCAAATGGCAAGAGGCGAACTATCGCGGATCGGAAGTGGCCGCGGCACAGTCGGTGTCGGCGGCCACCGACACCACGGTGGCCATCCTGTCCTACCAGGCAGACACTGCCGACAAGGAGCTCACCGCTGCGCGCGACCGGCTGACGGGCAGCTTCCGCGACGACTACACCAAGCTCATCAACGAGCTCGTCATCCCAGGGGCGAAGGAGAAGAAGATCTCGGTCACTGCGACTGTTCCCCAAGCCGCATCGGTCTCGGCCACCCCGAATCACGCCGTCGTCCTGGTGTACGTCAACCAGACGACGAACGTCGCAAACGACCCACCCAGCGACACGGCGTCCGCCGTTCTCGTCACCTTGGATAAGGACGGCGACAACTGGCTGGTGTCCAAGTTCGACCCCGTCTAATCCAAGCTGATCGTCTAAGCATTTGCCCGCACGAAGATCATCGAAGAGGAGACGGCGACAATGGATCCCAACCCCGACTACGACGTTAGCGATGAGCTCGAATACCTGTTCAACTTCATACCGTGGGCGCTGCGCGGCGTGTATCCGCCGCCGGCATACCCATCGGTGTAGGCAAAGCCTGCACGGACGGCGCCACCGGATGGCTACCACCCCTGGCGAGTCGGCCAACAGTAAACCTTGGTGTGTGAGTACGGGGAAGACCTCGTCGGTCACACCGGTCAGTGCACAAGACGAAAGCGGAAAGGTCGCGCGTGGGCATTGGTATTCAGGTTGAGGGACTGACGAAGTCCTTCGGGCCCCAGCGAATCTGGGAGGACGTCACCTTCGATCTCCCGGCCGGTGAGGTCAGCGTGTTGCTGGGCCCGTCCGGTACCGGCAAGTCGGTGTTCTTGAAGTCGCTCATCGGTTTGCTGCGCCCCGAGCGCGGCAAGATCGTCGTCGACGGCACGAACATCCTCGAGTGCTCGGCCAAGGAGCTCTACGAGATCCGCACGCTGTTTGGGGTGATGTTTCAGGACGGTGCGCTGTTCGGGTCCATGTCGCTGTACGACAACACCGCGTTCCCGCTTCGTGAGCACACGAAGAAGAAGGAATCCGAGATCCGTCAGATCGTGATGGAGAAGCTCGACCTGGTCGGTCTGACCGGTGACGAGACGAAGTTCCCCGGCGAGATCTCCGGCGGTATGCGCAAGCGCGCCGGGCTGGCCCGCTCGCTGGTGCTCGACCCGCAGATCATCCTTTGCGACGAGCCCGACTCCGGTCTGGACCCGGTGCGTACGGCGTATCTGTCGCAGCTGCTGATCGACATCAACGCCCAGATCGACTGCACCATCCTCATCGTCACCCACAACATCAACATCGCCCGCACGGTGCCCGACAACATGGGCATGCTGTTCCGCAAGCACCTGGTGATGTTCGGTCCGCGCGAAGTCTTGCTGACCTCCGACGAGCCCGTCGTCAAGCAGTTCCTCAACGGCCGCCGCATCGGCCCGATCGGTATGTCCGAGGAGAAGGACGAGTCGACGATGGCCGAGGAGCAGGCCATGATCGACGCCGGTCACCACGACGGTGGCACCGAGGAGATCGAAGGCGTGCCACCGCAGGTGAACGCCACCCCGGGTATGCCGGAGCGCAAGGCCGTCGGTCGTCGTCAGGCGCGGGTGCGCGAGATCATGCACACCCTGCCGCCGGCCGCGCAGGAAGCCATCCGCGCCGACCTCGACGGCACCAACGCCCACAACTACAACGGCGACGACGCCACCGCGCGCAATCGCAGCACCGAAGAAGAGGCCCCCACGGCGTCGATCTCCGTCGTCCACGACAGCGGTGTCCGGTGAACCGCGCCGACGAGAACGTCCTGGCCTGGTCACTCCTGGACGAGGCGACAGATCTCCTCACCCGCACGGCGCGAGCGGCCGTTTGCGTGATGATCGGCGCCGGAGACGAGGTGGACGCCATTCACGGGCTCCTGCGTCTCCTAGCCGACCACGGGGTCGAATTGCCCACGCAGCACAGGGCCCTTGTATGGGACTGGGTGTGGGGATACTTCGGCAGCGATGACGAGGACGCCCTTGCCGCGCTTCTGACGCGCCTGGGCGTACCGGAGATGCGTCGCCCGGTAGTAATTGCGCCGTCGGTGGTCCCGCCTTCAGGGATTTACGACCGACGTCCAAAGCGGGTACACGACAAATACCCGGTGTCGAAGAGAGCATTTTCTGGGTCCAAGCAGGTCAAATCGTTCCACGACGACATGCGTAACGAGAGGGTGTCATGAAGCGCCGCGCCGAATCCGTCGCCGTCCTCGCGGTTGCCGCGATCTTCGCAACGCTCGGTCAACAATCCGTCGCTCGCGCCGCCCCCGCGCCCGAAGTCGAGTACACCTACGACGTCGTCGTGCGTCGTCACTACGACTTCCCCAACAACGACGCCATCGGCTACGGGTTCGGAATTTGCGGCAAGGTACGCGGCGGCGAGAGCTACCCCCAAATCATGGGCGAGGTCAAGACCGATGTGACGCCGAACGACGAGTTCGCCGCCAACTACCTCGTCTCCTACGCGGTGGGCATTCTATGCCCCGCACAAATTTGGCAATTACGCCACTCCGCCGCAGGGTACGTCCCCCCATCGGGCTGACGCAACGTTGAGCGCGCCAGTCCGTGTATTGCGGCAGTCCGACGAACTCCTGCCGCACCATTCTTTACGGTTCTGCCCTGCTCTCCGCCACTGGGGACACGTCGCTGCCGGTTCATAACCGTCAATTCTTTCAGCGACGGCCGCCAGAAGCGTTCCGGACGGAGCCACCAGCGGTTTGGACCCCGTCGGCTCCGGGGGCGAAACTCTGACTCAGTTCCGGTGGCACCAGTCGCACCGCCCGATGGACGGACCTTCGAGGCGTGCCGGGGATTGGCCGCTCTCGTGTCAGCTCGGCTGGGGTCAGCAGCAGCGCGGCTGGAGCTTGAAGTGACCATCCAGCGGCCGAGGTATCAACGAACGTGTTTGAACGAACTGGGCTCCGCACCACCATCTTTCAATACCGTGACGATAATGAAGACGGTTACGTGTCAACTTCACGTTTCCCGCAGGCTTCATGGATAATAAAATTATCCTTGAATGCATCAAACGCGATGCTGGTTGCGGGGGAGGGCTTTTGGCCGCCGTCCGGGTGTGCAGGGCATTGTTGACGTAGGTGAGCAGGTGGATTGTTCGTCTGGTGTATTGCAGGCGGGCATTGGGCGATGCGCACGCCGTCGACCGGTCTCGGCGCTCGGTCGCCAGCGTCGAGACCGAGGGTGTCGCAATCTGCACGTCGCTCGACGGCTGACGTCGTCATCGATACGTCACCGTGACGAAAACAGTCGCGGACCGCGGATCCGGTTACAAGCACACCGGTTTGACAGCCCCGTTGGGGCTGATTGTCGAAGCGTCGGCGCCGCCCGTCGGCTGACGACTTTGTGCTTGCGGAACCCCTGCCCGTGCGCGTCACTACTTTTGGACTCTGGCAGGGGCGCGCTACCAGGTGCCCACCCGCAGCGGATTCGATGCCTACGACCAGTACCGCCTGGCCAACGGCACGCCGCGGTATCCGCAACGGCCCGTCCTGGCCGGTGCCGCCATCTCGCAGGCGGTCAGTGGCGGCGGCACTCACTCCGGAGCGATCACCGGCAAGGTGATCGCGGTCAGCAGCCTGCTGGACGCCGACGCGTTCCCGTGGCACGCCGACTGGTACGGCAGGCAGGTGCGTTCCGCACTCGGCGCCGGGTTCGAGGACACCTTCCGGTTGTGGTTCACCGACCACGCCGATCACATCGCACCCGGTCGTACCCCGCGCTTGATCGACTACACGGGCATTGTCGAACAGGCGCTCCGCGACGTCGCGGCTTGGGCGGAGCATGGTCGAGCGCCTGCACCGTCCACGCGCTACACCGTGGCTGGCGGCCAAGTCGAGGTCGCCGCAGCAGCTGCACAGCGCCGCGGTCTGCAGCCCAAGGACGACGTCACGGTGGATGACCGCCAAAGCTTCACCACCACCGTCGGCCAACCGCTTCGCCTCGATGCGGAGATCGCCGTGCCCCCAGGCGCGGGGTCGGTCGTAGACATTGCCTGGAACGCAACCGGGCTGGGACCGTTCGAGCCGGTTCAGTTCACCGACTCTTCGCGCGTGTCGCACACCGTCACCTACTCGGCGCCGGGCACCTACTATCCGGCCGTCCGGGTCAGTGTGCAGCGTGAAGCAGACCGTCGGACACCATTCGCCCGTATCGAGACGCTGGGCCGGATGCGCATCGTGGTCCACCCCTGACCTGCGGGAGCACTCAGCGCTACCCGAACTGTGTGATGCCGCCGTCGACGACCAGCGACTGCGCGGTGATGTACGCGGATTCGGCGCTGAGCATGAACACGGTTGCGTAGGCGACGTCCCACGCGCTGGCCTGGCGGCCCAGCGGCCAGCGGATCTTCGTACGGCCCGTGACGGTCGCGTCGCCGACGCGGCCCAGCGGCGTGTCGACGGGGCCAGGAATGACGTAGTTGGCCCGGATACGTCTCGTCGCACCTTCGAGCGCGACATGCCGGGTGAGTCCGAACAACGCGGCCTTCGAGGAGTCGTAGGCGGGGAAGCGGGTGCCGGCCTTCAGTCCGGCTGCCGACCCGATGAACACGAACGCGCCGTCCTCGTCGAGCAGGGGCATTGCGGCTCGCGCGACGAGGAAGTGCGACCGCACGTTGACCGCGAAGATGTCGTCCCACAACTCGGGTGTCGTGCCTTCGAGACCTCTGCCTTCCCCGTAGCCCACGTTGGCCACGACGCCATCGACACCGCGAAGATCTTCGTGAGCCTGCTCGACGAGTCGTACGCACGCCGCGTCGTCGCGCACGTCGGCGACAATGGCGACCGCGGCGTTGCCTTCCTGGGTGCAGAGGTCGGCGGTGAATCTGGCGGCCACTTCGTTGACGTCGACGCACGCCACCCTGGCTCCCTCGCGCGCACACAGCACGGCGATCGCGCGGCCGTTGCCGAGGGTGACCTCTGGATCTGGTGAGGGGCGTGAACCGGCACCGACGACGATGATCCTGCGGCCGGTCAGCCGACCTCGACCAGCGGCGGTGCCAGCCGACTCGGGGGCGAGAGTCATCGCCCGAACGTAACACCCACGCTGTACGGATGTACAGTCCAGTCATGACCGAAGAGAAGGAGCAGCGAACTTCGCCGCGGTTGGCGCCGATTCCCGCGGATCAGTGGGATGACGTCGCCATTGCGGCGATCCGTGAAGCCTTCCCCGCGAGCGCAGTTGAGGCTTTTCGATCGAAGGGGCGCGCACCGAACGTGCTGGCCACGATGCTTCATCATCCGGCGCTGGCCGCATCGTTCAACCGATTCGGCAACGTGCTGCTGGCCGAGCCGGCGATCGGTCATCGCGAACGAGAATTGATGCTGCTGCGCGTGGCCTGGCGCACCCGAGCGCGTTACGAATGGGTGCACCACGTCCGGCTGGCGAGGACTTACGGAGTCGACGCCCTTGACGTCGCGGCGATAGCGAAGGGCGACTCAGGATCGTGGTCACCGCTGGAACGCGACCTCGTCGCGGCAACGGATCAACTGCTCGACGACTACCGCATCGACGACGACACCTGGGGTCGGCTGCGCGGCCAGCTCAGCGACGAGCAGCTCGTCGAGCTGCCCTTCATCGTCGGGGCCTATACGTGCCTGGCGATGGCGTTCAACAGCTGGGAGCTTCAAGTCGAGGTCGGGGTTAACACGAGTGGCGTTCCGCCGCTTCCGGATCGGCCCGCCCCGGCAAGCGAGTGACGTCCGTCCAGTACCATACGACCGTACAGCGCACGTCGTCGCGCTGAACTTGGACGAAGGGCCACCGATGAGCAGCTATGACTACGTGATCGCCGGTGCAGGTTCAGCCGGATGCGTCCTGGCCAACCGCCTGTCCGAGGATCCGACCATCACCGTTCTCCTGGTGGAAGCCGGTGGGCCCGACCGCAGCCCGCTGTTCCGCGTCCCCAAGGGATCAGGCAAGTTGTTCGACAGCGACAAGTACATGTGGCATTACGCCACCACACCGTTCGGCCCAAACCCGCACTCCGAGCAGTGGATGCGGGGGAAGGTGCTCGGTGGTTCCAGTTCCATCAACGGGATGATCTACAACCGCGGTCACCGCGCCGATTGGGACGGGCTGGAACGGCTCGGCAACAAGGGGTGGGGCTGGAACGACATGCTGCCCATCTTCACCGGCTTCGAAGATCACGTCCTGGGCGCATCCGCCACCCGCGGCGTCGGCGGTCCGGTTCGCGTCTCCGTCCCGCGAGACCCGGACCCGCTGTGCGAGGAGATGATTTCTGCTGGTGCAGCATTCGGCATGCAGCGTGTCGAGGACATCAACGAGGCCGACGAAGCCCGCATCGGATACGCGACCTCCACCATTCGTGACGGAATTAGGGTCAGCGCGTCCTCGGCGTTCCTCAAGCCCGTGCTGAACCGCCCCAACCTGACAGTGCGCACTGGCACACACGTCGAGCACATCGTCTTCCGCAGCGGCAGAGCCGTCGGGCTGCGGATCGCCGCGAAGGGCGGATCGACGACTGTTCACGCGGCACGCGACGTCATCCTAAGCCTGGGGAGCCTCAACACCCCGAAGGTGTTGCATTTGTCGGGGATCGGACCTCGAGGCGTCTTGGAGGCTGCGGGCGTCGCCGTCCGCCTCGACCGCGACAACGTGGGACGTGGGCTACACGAACACCGCTGCGCCACCTTGCGCCTGCAATTGAACGAAGACCTGGGGTACAACCGGCAGTTGTCGAGCAGCGTGGCGCAGGCCTTGACGGCCGCGCGCTACCTGGCGACACGCAAGGGGCCCTTGGCCGCGCCGTCCTTCGACGTCGTCGGATTCGTCAAGTCCCAACCCGACGTCGCGCGTCCCGATGGCCAGATCATGCTGGGTCCATGGACGATTCCGCCCTACAACCTCGGCGAACCCGTGGCCATCGAGCGCCAGGCCGGTGTCTCCTGCCTGGGGATGGTGCTGCGTCCCACCTCGGAGGGCACGATAGAGATCACGTCCGCGGACCCGTCGGCGCCGCTGCGCATCGACCCGAACTACCTTCACACCGACTACGACCGCACGACGAGCGCGAACTTGCTGCGCACGATGCGCGGCATCTTCGAGCAGTCACCGATTGCCGAGCGCATCAGCCACGAGACCTATCCCGGCCCGGGCGTTCTCTCCGACGGTGACTTGGTCGACACGGTGCTCGATGGGGGCTACTGCGGGTATCACGCGGCGGGGACGTGCGCGATGGGCCCCAGTGACGACGACGTCGTCGACGATCAGCTCCGGGTTCGCGGTGTCGACGGTCTGCGCGTCGTGGACTGTTCGGTGCTGCCCACCATGGTGGCCGGCAACCTGAACGGCCCGATTATGGCGATGGCTTGGCGCGCAGCCGATTTGATCCTCGACGGTCGGTGACCGTGACTCGACCACGTGGCGGTCACATCGTGGCGAAGCCAGCGTCAACGGGCAGCGCCGTGCCGGTGAGGTAACGCGCGGAGTCGTTGACGAGGAACAGCACCGCGTTCGTGACGTCGACCGGTTCGATGAACGGAACGGGCAACAGGTTGCCCGACATGGCGCTGGCGTCCGGATTGGCCGCGAACAGATTGGCCATGTGCTCGTTGAAGATCATCGGCGTGCCCACGCCGGTCGGGTGCACCGAGTTGACACGAATACCGTACTGCGCGTACGCATAGGCCGCGGAGCGCATCAGACCGACGACGCCGTGCTTGGAGGCGGCGTAGGCGAAGGTGGCCGCGCTTCCGTCGCCGCCGCGACCGACCAGGCCCTGCATCGAACTGATCAACACCATCGAACCCCCCGTGCCCCGGCGGATCATCAAGGGGGCGGTGGCGGCGATCGTGTTCCAGACTCCGCGCAGATTGGTGTCGACGATGTCGTCGAACACCCCTTCGTCGAGCGGGTCGGTCAGCCCCATGCCGACGACGCCGGCGTTGGCGATCACGACGTCGACGTCGCCGAACTCCGCGACGCCGGAGTCGACGGCAGCTCTCAGCTCGCCGAGGTCGCGAACGTCGGCCACCGCGGTGCGAATGCGCCCACCGGCGTCGCGCACCAGGTCGGCGGTCTCGGCGAGATCGGCCTCGGTGGCCAACGGATACGGAATCGATGCGATGTCGGCACACCGGTCGATGGCGATGACGTCGATGCCCTGGTGTGCCAGGGCCACCGCGTGGCTCCGTCCTTGCCCCCGCGCGGCGCCGGTGATGACGGCGACGCGGTTCGGCGAAGCGTCCATCCTAGGAAAGGTTGGCGGGCATGGTGTCCCAGCCGCGCACCGTCGAGGTGCGCGACCGCGTCGCACCCGCCATGTCGATGTCCCACTCCGGCCACCGCTTGAGCACCTCCTCCAGAGCCACTCGGCCCTCCAGGCGTGCCAGCGGGGAACCGACGCAGAAGTGTGCTCCACGGCCGAAGGTCAGGTGTCCGCCGGGCTTGCGGTGGATGTCGAACCTGTCCGGATCCTCGAAGTGCCGTTCGTCGCGGTTGGCCGAGGCCAGCATCATCAGCAGGGCACTGCCCGCTGGCACGACCTGCTCTTGGAAGGTCACGTCGTCGGTGGCGACGTAGCGCGCAACGTGGGGTCCCGGTGGCTCGAATCGCAGTAGCTCCTCGATCGCCATCGGGATCATCGTATGGTCCTGCGCCAATTCCTTGCGCTGGTCGGGGTGCTCGGCCAGCACCTTGCCCATCCAGCCGAAGAGGCGTCCCGTCGTCTCGACACCCGCGCCCGCGACAACGGCCAGGAACACCACGAGTTCCTGCTTGGTCAACTTCCGCGTGGTGCCGGTCTCGTCTTCGAACTCCACGTCGAGCAATTCGGTGATGAGGTCGTCGGAGGGGTTCTTCTCGCGCCAGTCGACGTACTCGCCGAACATGTCGCCGCGAAAGTACTGATCCTTCTTGATCTTCATGGGCTTGCCCGCCTCATTGCGCAGCACCTCGTTCGCGTGCTCCCGCACGGCCGGTTGTTCGGCATCGGGGATTCCGGCGAGCATGCCGATGGTGCGCATGGGAAGTTCGGCGCCCAGGTCCACGACGAAGTCGAAACGGTCTCCACCGACGAGTGGATCGAGGCACGCGACGCAGAACGCGCGGATCTTGTCCTCGATGGCCCTCATCTTCTTGGGCGTGAACGCTCGCGAGACGATCGCCCGGTGGATCGTGTGCAACGGAGGATCCTCGTTGATGAAGATCCCCGGCGGCATCACCGGATCGGCCATGACGACTTCGAGGATGTCGCCCTTGGCGGAACTGAGTCGTGTCGTGTCCTTCAGCGCTGCATCGACATCGGCGTATCGGCTCACGCCCCAGAAGTCGTGGCGTTCGTTGTAGTAGACCGGGCGCTCGTCGCGTAGACGTCGGTACGTGGGATAGGGATCGAGGTCGATGTCGAAGTCCCATGGGTCGTAATACAGATCGCTCAACGTCGGCTCCTCGGCAGCTGCACATCGCACGCGCATGACACCCGTGCCGCTGTACGACTGTATAGGAGTCTGGGACGGCGAGGCAACCGCGCATAGCCATACGCTCCGGACTACCAGCCGTTCCAGTGCGTCACGCGCTCGGGTTCGAGTCGTCGCGCCGGCTTGAAGTCCACGCCCAACGTGTAGGCGATGGGGAACATCCCGACCTGGCTGTAGTTGTCGTACGGGATGTTCAGCACGTCGGCCGCCGCGCGCTCCCCGTTTCCGAACAGGTGCAACGTGGTCCAACACGTACCCAGCCCGCGAGAGCGAAGGGCCAGACAGAAGCTCCACACCGCAGGCATCATCGACGCCCAGAAGGTGGCGCTCATCGCCGAGGACTTGCGGTCGACCCGCCCCTCCAGGCAGGGAATCAGAAGAAATGGCGCGTCCTGCATATGCGTGACCAAATGCGCTCCGGAGGCGGCCATCCGTCCCTGCTGCGGCGTTTGGTCCGATGCTTCACCTGCAGTGTTCCGGTTGGACCCAGCGAGATTGGCCCGGTATATCTCGGCGAGCGCGCGCTTCTTCTCGGGATCGTCGACGAACACCCATCGCCAGCCCTGGGCACCCGAGGCGCTAGGTGCCTGTAACGCCAGGGTGAGGCATTCGCTCAAGACGTCGCGCGGCACCGGTGTCTCGAAGTCGAGCCGCAGGCGCACCGATCGGGTCGTCGACAGGAGTTCGTCGGTGGTCAGATCCAAGGTCATCGTGAGGCCTTCGCTCGGGCGGGGTGCTGTGCTATACGCTCGTACAACATAGCGGTCCGGCGCGCGCGGCCCGCCACAAACCCGAGGAGTGCGCAATGAGCAGTCGGTTCTCACTCGACGGCCGTGTCGCCGTCATCACCGGTGGAGGGACCGGCATCGGTCGCGGCGCCGCCCTCGTGCTCGCCGAACACGGCGCCGACGTCGTGCTGGCGGGCCGCCGGCCGGACCCTCTGGAGTCGACGGCCAAGGAGGTCCTGGCCCTGGGACGCCGCGCGTTGGCTGCGCCCACCGACGTCACCAGCATGCAGGCCTGTCAGCAATTGATCGACACCACGCTCGACGAGTTCGGCCGGGTGGACATCCTGGTGAACAACGCAGGCGGGGCGCAGACCAAGCCGATCAAGCGGTGGTCCGAGGACGAGTTCGGCGACGTGCTCGCCCTCAACTTGGGCAGCGTCTGGCATCTGTCGAGGGCTGCGTCGGTGCCGATGCTCGCCCAGGGTAAGGGCGCGATCGTCAACATCTCGTCGGGTGCCAGCCTGCTGGCCATGCCCATGGCGGCGCCCTATGGGGCCGCGAAGGCGGCGGTCAACAACCTGACCGGCTCCATGGCGGCCGCCTGGTCGCGCAAGGGAGTTCGCGTGAACGCCATCGCCTGCGGGGCCGTCCGTGCGGCAACCCTGATGGACGAAGCCGAGAAGCTGGGCCTCGACGAGAGCACGCTCGCCATGTCCAACGGAGTGGGTCGCCTCGGCGAACCCGACGAGATCGGTCATGGCGTGCTGTTCTTCGCCTCCGACGCGTCGAGCTTCTGTTCGGGGCAGACGCTGTACATGCACGGCGCGCCCGGACCCGCCGGCGTCTGACACGCGAGGATCCAACCCGACACGCTGACGAGCAATGCCATACGTGCGTACAGCGGGCGGCTAGTGTGAGCCACGACACACGGGATGCGTCCCGGTCCGGGGTCGCCGTCGATGACCATCATCGGCGGTCGCCCGCCCCCTTCGTGCCTCGCGGGGAGTCCGGCGTGTCCTGGGGCGGTGAAATGCATTCACCGAAAGGGACATTCACATGTATCGCACGCCATCACTTCGTTCCACGACCAAGGGTGGGGCCCTGGCCGTCGGCCTCGCCGCCGTCGTCGGCACCTCGCTGCTCGCAAGTTCACCGGCGATGGCAGCTCCCAAACCGGTCCCCAAGGGTGTGCGCATTCAATGCGGCGGGTTCTCCGGCCCCAATGCGACCTTCCCGCACTTCCTCACCGACTGCACCCGTCGCAACGGCACCACGGGGACCGGGCAGTCCAACCGTACGGCTCCCGGCACGGAGACGATCACCTGGGACGCACCGTTCGTCAAGGGCAAGAGTATGCCGCTGACCAACATCACCAACTCCCCGGTGAGCCCGCCGAGCGGCGCATGCCCCGCCGACCATCCCGGTGAGGTCAACGTCTCCGGCGTGATCGGCGGGACGAAGTGGGCGGGCTCCCCGGTCACTGCCACGATCTGTGCCAACGCCAACGACTTCCTGTTGAAGCCAGGCACCTACTTCGTCATCGGCAAGACGCCCAAGGATGCGGACATCGACGACTTCAACGACGAGCCCTAAACGCGATCCGGTCCAGCGGCCGACCCAGCCCGGTCGAGAGTCCCCCCGCAGCACCCTCGCCTTGTGCCCCACCCCACCATGGCTATACATTCGTACAGCAGTGCGCGTGGTCACAGTCAGAGGAGTGATGTGAGTTGAGCCGAGTAGCAGTCGTGACCGGCGGGGGTTCCGGGTTGGGTCAGTCGATCAGCGCCAAGCTGGCCGCGGATGGCCATCGGGTGGCAGTGATGGACGTGAATGTGGAACATGCCGAGAAGGTGGCCGCGGAGATTCAGGCGGTGGGGGGCAGCGCACTCGCGGTCGGCGTCGACGTGTCGGACGAAGCGGCGGTAGGGTCGGCTTTCTCCGCGGTTCGCCAATCACTGGGCCCCATCGGCATTCTCGTCACCAGCGCCGCGATTGCAGGGTTCACCCGGTTCGACAAGATCACCCTCGAGGAATGGAATCGCTACCTGGCGGTGAACCTGACCGGCACGTTCCTCGCCGTCCGCGAGGCGCTCTCGGACATGGTGGAAGCCAACTGGGGCCGGATCGTCACCATCTCCTCAGCCGCCGGCCAACAAGGTGCGCCCCGGCAGGGGCACTACGCGGCCACCAAGGGTGGAGTGATCGCGATGACGAAGACACTCGCCCTGGACTACGCGCGCAAGGGCATCACGGCCAACACCGTGCCGCCATTCGTCATCGACTCACCGATGCTTCGCCAACAGCAATCCGACGGAAAGCTCCCTGCAACTGTGCATCTCGTCCGGGCCATCCCCGCCGGGCGCCTTGGCGCGGGTGACGACGTGGCCGCCGTGTGCTCGTTTCTGTGCTCGGAGGGTGCGGGGTACGTCAACGGACAGGTGATCGGCGTGAACGGCGGCGCCGTCGTGTGACCCATGCTCGGAATCCATTGTCAAGGCTTGCACACCAGGAGGTGACGTGCGCGTCGAAGTAGATCCATCCCGCTGTCAAGGGCACACACTGTGCGCGATGATCGCGCCCGATTCGTTCGAACTCGACGACGTCGACGGCCATGCGCACCCCGTCGTTGGCGACGTACCCGCCGACCATCACGCCCAGGTGCTCGAAGCCGTGCAGTCCTGCCCGGAGCAGGCCATCGCGGTGATGGTCGAGCATCTTGCCCGGGCCCGCGCCGCCCACGGCCAACGAGGAACCGCGACATGACCGCCCTTGCAAGCGATTCCACGGCCGACGACGAGCACCCGCGCTATCATTTCGACCGACACACCGCGGACTACCGCGAGAGCTTTCTCGACGTCACCCACGAAATGCATCAGCGATGCCCGGTCGCGTGGACCGACACCTATGGTGGCCACTGGGTGGCCGCCGGCGGCGAACAGGTCTTCGAGTTGGCACGCTGCCCGCAGGTCAGCAATGACCACGACGTGCGCAACGAGCGGCGGGGTTACAAGGGCATCGGCATCCCCGTGATGATCGAAACGGAGGGGTTCCGTGGCGGCATGCTGGAGATGGACGATCCCGAGCACCGGTTCTACCGCAGTGCGCTGAACCCCTACTTGTCCCCGGCGGCCGTCAAGCGGTGGGAACCGTTCGTCGACGAGATCGCGCGGGCCTGCATCGACGACCACATCGAATCCGGTCGCATCGACTTCGTCGACGACCTGGCCAACGTCGTGCCCGCGGTGCTGACACTCGCGATGCTCGGTGTGCCGCTGGAGAAGTGGTCGATGTACAACGAGCCCGCCCACGCCTCGGTGTACACCCCGCCGGACTCACCGGATTCCGAGCGGGTCCGCGAGCTCTACATGGCCATGGCCGTCGACCTGTTCACGAACCTGGCGGAAATCCGCCAGAACCCACGCCCAGGGATCATCGACGCGCTGGCCAGAATGCGGATCGACGGGCAGGCACCGCCGGACATCGAACACATCGGGATGTTGAACCTGTTGATCGGTGGTGGCTTCGACACCACCACGGCACTGACCGCGCACGCCTTGGAGTGGTTGTCGTTCAACCCCGACCAGCGGTCGCGGTTGAGCCGCGAACGTGACACCCTCCTGAATCCGGCGACCGAAGAGTTCCTGAGGTACTTCACGCCTGCCCCGGGTGACGGGCGCACCGTGTCCGAGGACCTCGCCGTCGGCGACGCACAGCTCAGGGAGGGGCAACGGCTCTGGTTGTCCTGGGCCATGGCCAACCGCGACCCTGCGCTGTTCGCCGAACCCGACGCCGTCGTCCTCGACCGGAAGGCCAACCGCCACTTCAGCTTCGGGCTGGGTGTGCATCGGTGCATCGGCTCCAACGTGGCGCGCACGGTGTTCAAGTCCATGGTGACCGCGGTCCTCGACCGCATGCCCGACTACGCATGTGACCTCGAGGCGGCCGTGCACTACGACAGCATTGGCGTCATCCAGGGCATGCGGCATCTGCCCGCCACGTTCACCCCGCGCAAGCGCTTGGGTCCAGGTGTCGCGGAAACGGTCGAGAATCTGCAGAGAATCTGTGACGAACAAGGGTTGGCGCGCCCCATCACCGAAATGAAGGAGTCAGCGCGGATCTCCGACTAGGCCACGCCACCCCCAGAGGAAGGGGCAGTCATGCCCAAGGACAAACCGGTCGCAGTAGTCACCGGCGCTAGCCGGGGTGCCGGCGCGGGGATCGCCCACGCACTGGGAGGCCACGGCTGCACGGTCTACGTCACCGGTCGCACCAGGGATTCCACCGCATCCGGTTCGGCGGGCACCATCGACGAAACCGCAGCGCGCGTGACCGCCGCGGGTGGAACGGGAATCGCCGTCGCCGTCGATCACGGTGACGACGACCAGGTGCAGGCACTCTTCGCGCGCATCGGCGAAGAGTCGGGGCGCGTCGACATCCTGGTCAACAACGCTGCGATCATCCGCGACGAGATGATGGGCCGGACGAAGTTCTGGGAGGAGCCCATCAACGTCATCGACACCCTCGACGTGGGCTTGCGCAGCAGCTATGTCGCTACGGTGTACGCAGCGCCGTTGATGTTGCCGCAGCACAAGGGATTGGTGGCCTTTTCTTCGTCGTCGGGTGCGGTGCACTACGCGTTTGGACCCGCCTACGGAGTGCCGAAGGCGGCCACCGACAAGATGGCCGCCGACATGGCGTTCGACTTCAAGGAGTTCGGCGTTGCGGCAGTGTCGATTTGGATGGGTTCGTTACTCACCGGGCGCGTCCGCAAGATCATCGCCAGCAACCCCGAGAAGTTCGGGCACATTCTGAAATCCGCCGAAACCCCCGAGCTGACCGGCCACGTCATTTGGGCGCTCTACCACGACCCCGATCTGATGAACGTCACCGGCAAGACGCTGATCGGCGCCGAGTTGGCGATGAAGTACGGAATCGCCGACGAAGACGGCCGGCAACCACCGTCCTACCGCGACCTCTACGACGTCCACCCCCAGCAGCAGTGCGCCCACGTCATGCGATGAGCGCCCCGTGAGACTGGACTTCGACGCCGACGTCGAAGCGTTCCGGGCCGAGTTCGTCGACTTCCTCAACGCCGATCTGCCGACCGCGGCCGAGGCGTCGGCGCAGCGATGTCGCTCCAGCGCCCACGTTCCGCAGTGGGCGCGCCGGTGGCAGTGCGCGCTCTTCGATAACGGCTGGCTGCAACCGGGCTATCCGCCGGAATTCGGCGGGCGCAACGCGACCGTGGTCGAGCAGTACGTGTACTTCGAGGAACTTTCCCGTCGGCGCATCTATAGGACGTTCAACCCGCAGGGCGTCGGGATCATCGCCGCCTCGCTGATCCAGCACGGCACCGCCGAGCAACAGCGGCGGTGGGTCGTGCCCATCCTGCGCGCAGACATCACGGCCGCACTGGGCATGAGCGAACCCGGTGCGGGCTCCGATCTGGCGTCGCTGCGCACCAGAGCGACCCGCGAGGGGGACAGCTTCATCGTCAACGGACAGAAGGTGTGGACCTCGGGGGCCCACGACGCCGACGTCATCTTCATCTTGGTGCGTTCCGACCCAACTGCACCCGAGCACGAGGGGATCAGCGTGCTACTGATCCCCTCCGGAATTGCCGGGGGTGACGTACGGCCGTTCGCCTCCGCGTGCGGACTGGACGACGTCGACTTCAACGAAGTGTTCTTCTCCGACGTGCGCGTCCCGGTCGAAAACTTCGTCGGCGAACTGAACACGGGCTGGCAAGTCGCCAACTCATCCCTTGGTGACGAACGAACGCTGCTGTGGCTCAGTTACGCCGACCGGCTCCAAGAGTTCATCGACGACTGGACCCCGTCCGCTCCCATCGACCGTGCGCCCACGCCACCCTCATCATGGACACGTGGGCGCTGCGCCTCCTGGGATCAGCAGAAATGGGACGAGCCTCCCGCGGAGACGGCGATCCGGCATCCATGTCGGTCCTCAAACTGCTTGGTTTCGAGGCAATTCAAGCTGCAGCCGAGGCGGCTCTGGGCTCCGCTGGAATCGAGGGCCTCGTCGGCGGAGGTCAGACCGGTCCGTTCTCGCCGTACCACCTCGAGGCCTACACGAGTAGTTGGGTCACGCGATACCTGCGAAGCTTCGGTGCCACCATCGCCGGAGGCACTTCGGCGATGCAGCGCAACGTGATCGCCCAACGCGTCCTCGGGCTGCCGCGCGGGACGCACTAACCCCGCACCGAGCGATGCTGTACGAGTGTATGGTGCGGTGCATGGGCTCGGACACACGCGCGCAGACGCTTAGCACTGAGGGACTCGTCGACGCAGCCTCCTCCGCAACCGGTCTCGACGACTTTGGCGACGACGATTGGCGAGAAGGACTCGAACGCCTGGTGCAGGCGCTCGTCGAGGAAGCCGCGCTGACCGACGTAGGCACGGTCGCTGCGCACAAGGAACTCAAATACCTGCTGATGGCGCGGCTGGGCATCGTCGCCCACCGCACCGCACACCCGGAGGTGTCCACCGCCGACGTCATCCCCCCGATCGTGATCGTCGGCCAGGCACGTACCGGCACGACAATCCTGCACGACCTGTTGGCACAGGACCTCGCGGCGCGGGTCCCGCTCACCTGGGAGGTCCAACGCCCCTGTCCGCCACCGAAAGCCTCGACCTACGCCGTTGATCCGCGCATCGAGGCCGTGGACGCGCGGATCGCGGCCGTGGGGGCGGCGATGCCCGACCTGTTCGGCATGCATCCGATGGGTGCGCGACTCGGCCAGGAATGCGTGTGCATCACCACGTCGGCATTCCGCAGCATCCTGTTCGCCACCGAGTACCGGATCCCGTCCTACGCCCGGTGGCTCTTCGAGGAAGCCGATCACGAGCCAGCCTACGACTGGCACCGAACGTTCCTGCAGCACCTTCAATCTCGTCACCCAACCGATAGGTGGGTACTCAAGTCACCCGGACACATCTGGACCCTGAGCGACCTGATGAGCGCCTACCCGGCGGCCATGCTGGTGCAGACCCATCGTGACCCACTGCGCATCATCGCGTCCGTGACCTCTATGTATACGACGTTGCGCGGCACGACGAGCGACGACGTCGACCCCACGGAAATCGCCGCCGAATGGGCCGAACACATCATCACCGGCCTCGACAGGTCGGTGACGGCCCGCCAGGACGGCACACTGGATGCCGCCAAAGTCGTCGACGTCGGATTCGGTGACTTCATGCGCGACCAAGTGGCCACCGTCGAACGGATCTACGCCGAGCTCGGACTACCCTTCACCACCGACGTGCGCCGATGCGTCACCGACTTTCTGGCCGATCACCCCCGGGACAAGCACGGAGGACACCGCTACACGTTCGCTGCCACCGGTTTGGACGCCGACGAGTGGCGCGAGCGCGCCCAGCGCTACCAGGAGTTCTTCGACGTCCCCTCAGAGAGGCTGGACTGACCCGTGACCGATGGAATCCTCAGCGGCAGAGTGCTCTTCCTCGCCGGTGCCGGACCGCAGATCGGCGCCGCCACCGCTCACATCGCCGCGCGAGAAGGGGCTCGTGTCGCCCTGGCGGCCCGGCGCGTGGAGGTTGCCGAACACATCGCGGCGGCAGTCCGGAAGGGCGGCGGTGATGCGGTGGCCCTGCGGTGTGACGTCACCCGCGACGAAGACGTCGATGCCGCACTCGACGCCACCAGGAGCGAGTTCGGCGCCATCGACACGGTCTTCTTTAACGCCGCCTACTACGACAACCGCCAGGCCTCCCTCGACGTCGACGAAGACGCCTGGGACACGTCCATGGACGTCAACCTCAACGCCGCAGTTCGCGTGGCCCGACGCACGGTGCCGCAGATGATCGAACGCGGAGGCGGGTCCCTGGTGTTCACGTCGTCCGCAGCGTCCATCGTGGCCGGTGATACGAGATTCGGATACCAGGTGTCCAAGGCCGGGCTCAACGCCGTGACCCGCTTCGTCGCCGGAAAGTACGGCCGCCAGGGCATTCGCGCCAACGCCGTGTTGCCGTTCGTTCTGGAGGGGCCGGTCGGCGCCGCAGCCGCCTCGCTGAACTGTCTCGGACGCTCACCGACCGCTGAGGAGATCGGCGAGGCGGTGGTGTTCCTGCTCTCCGACCGCGCCTCGGTCATCACCGGGCAACTGATTCACCTCGACGGCGGCCTCTTCGTCCGCGCTCCATGGCCAACCCCGGCATCCAAACCTCGCGCATGACGGTCGATCTCAGCGGTGGACTCGACCCTGCGCGGGAATACTTCCTCATCGACCAACCCCATCCCGACATGCGCGACTCGGCCAGCTTCTGGGCCTACGACGACGCCGGATTCGTCGGCTTGCCTCGGATCGGGATCGAGGCCGTCGGCGCCAAGTGGGCCGAGCATCAGTACCAGGTGAACGTGGCCTTCGCCGATGGCCGAGTCTTCCGCATCCGAGAGTCCGGAGCCCGCCACCCGTCGATCGGGGCGGACGGCAACGCGACCGTGCTCGGCGCCGGCCCACTGGAAATCCGCTGCATCCGACCCTTCGAAGCGTCGACGGTCTCCTTCGACGGCACTGCCCTGCGGACCTCCACCGAAGCGCTGCTGCGCGGAGAACGCAATGGGCAGTCCGCTCGCCTGGAGTTCCACCTCGACGTGAGCATGGTGGCACCGCCGTGGGTCAACGGCTCGATGTCGCAGGATGCGGCCAACCGCATGAAGTCCTCCATCGAAGGCGGATTCATGGGCGGTGACCGATTCGAGCAGCTGTTCCGAGCGACCGGCTACGTCCGCGTGGATGGCGAAGACCACCCCTTCAACGGAACTGGCACCCGAGTGCGGCGGCAAGGTCCACGCGACATGGCCGGCTTCTGGGGCCACTGTCAGCAGTCAGCCACCTTCCCCAGCGGCCGCGGCTTCGGCTACATCGCCTACCGCCCTCGCCCCGACGGAACGGGCTCCTACAACGAAGGCTACGTCTTCACCGGAGACGGGCGCCTCGTTCCCGCCCGCGTCATCCGCGCGCCGTGGCTCTCGGCTCCTCCGCGCATCGGCGAGGACGTGTCGCTGGTGCTTCAATCCGATGTGGGCACAGTACAAGTGGCAGGCACCACGACGGTATCGGTGTTCAATCTCGGAGATCCACGGTCGGACAACGCTCTCGCGGCTCTGCATCAGGCCGGTGTTCGGTACCGGTGGGGCGACGAAGTCGCATCGGGTGCTCTGGAACGCTCCACCCCGCCGCGGGACATCGCCGCTCTAGCTGGGTGATCGCGCACTCCACCTGCAGCGGTGCGCACGGCTCTACTGTCCGCTCCGAGCTCATCAGCGGCCGTTGTCGCTCGCCCGGCGCGGTTGCGGCTGACGAACGCAGCGTCACTTTGACACGACACTGTACGGGTGTACAGTGCCTTGCTGTACGGCCGTATGGTGACCTGCGTCACTTCAGCATCATTGGACTTGCCACACCCCTTCACATTGGAGCCACCCCATGACCGCGCACCCACCCCGTGTCAATCCACTGTTCTCGTCTTCCTCGCCGATCCAGTCGGCCACCGCCGCCCGATCGCGGCAGGCAGCTCAACGTGCCGTCAAGTTCGGTGGGTTCGGCGGGATGGCCGTAGCAGCATGGCTTGTCACCGCGGTCGCCACTGGCTACGGAGTATCCGCGGCCGACACCACCGGCACGTCATCGGACTCTTCGTCGGCGAGTTCATCAACCTCATCGTCGACGAGCGAGGGGTCAGATCGCACATCGACCGGCACCGGCACCGGGGTCGGGCCGGACTCCACGAACGGCGCCTCCAACACCTCGACGCCGAAGAAGACCGACGGCGAGTCGGCGCCGGCGACCAGATCGTCGTCGACCACGACGGGAGCATCGGCGACCGACACCACCAAGGAGTCGGGCGGTGAGTCCCCGAGCAAGCAGGTCGCACCCGGTGTGACCGTTAGCAGCAGTGGAGAAGTGCGAAGCAGTACGACAACGTCGAAAGAATCGGCGAACCCGCCCGCGAAGGACCCACAGTCACCTGAGGAGGCTTCCGACCCCGAAGTGCCCAGCGAGCCGGGCACCCCCGCCGCGACGACCGAGCCCATCCAGGAAACCGGCCCACCGCTGCTTCCCGTGCTCGAATCCGAGCAGACGAAACCAGGGCCCGTCGACAACGATTCGAAGTCGACTCTTCCAATCGCTGTCAAAGCAACGGCGTCAACGGCACTTCCGCCCACGGCCGCGGTAGACCCCGAGGATTCCTCCTCGGCCGCGGAATCGGCGGACACTGTGAGCACCTCGACCGGAGTAGCCCTGGCGAGAACGTTCAAGACCACGTTTACGGGCGATGCGTTCCCTGCCGCCGCGGTGACTGCAGCCGTCACGCCCATCGCGCCCGTCACCCAGGTCGCTGCTCCAGCAACCGGCTTGGTGGGTCTCCTCAATGCCGTCGTCACCAACCTCCTCAACCCCTTCCTCGCGCCGGCTCCCGCCACGGGTGACCCCTTCACACCGGTGGTTTGGGCCGTCCTGGCATACGTGCGCCGCAACTTCTTCAACGAAGCCCCGGCCATCACCTACGACCCGACTACGACGGTGCAGACCGGCCAGACACTCACCGGCACCATCGGAGCAACCGACCCCGAGGGTGATGCCGTGACCTACACGGTCACGAAGGGTCCGAAGTACGGCACCCTGACCATCGATCAAGCGACCGGTAACTTCACCTACACGCCCAACGACATCGATTACGATGCAGCACAGACCGATTCGTTCACGGTGTCGGCCGCCGACGGCAAGTTCAACCTGCTCAGCCTGGTTGGCGTGCCACATAGCACAGGCGCGGAGATCAAGGTCAACGTACTGAGTCCGCACGCCGACCGAGTGATCGTCAATCTGCCCGCCGGCTTCACCGACGCCCAGATTCCGCGGTTCGCGGCGGACGGACAATCCCTTCTGTTCAGCGCCACACCCCCGGGTGCGGCGGCAGACGCACGCCTGGAGATCTATCACGTCAACGTCGATGGAACCGGATTGAACTGCGTCACGTGCGGCATTGCCGACCCCACCCCCCTTCGTGCCGGCACCACTGCACCACGGGACCTGTTCAAGCCCGTTCCCTTCGACGACGGCACCGGGCGGATCCTGTTCCAATCAGTCGACCCGACCACTGGGGCCTACACCCACGTCATCTACGAAAGCGATACCAAGGGAGCGCGACTCGTTCAAGTTCTGACGCCGGCGGGCAAGCCAGGAGTCATCGTCACCGATCCGCAGCGTGAGATGAGGATCTCGCCGGACGGGACCCACGTGCTGTTCAGCCAAATCCAACTGGTGCCGAATCCACTGGACCCTCCTGGCTTCATCACGGCGGTACCCATCGTGGGCGCGCTGACTCCTGGCGTTGATGCCAACGGCCGCGAGGTCTACACCGTCACCGACGCTCGGGTCGTCAACCCGGTCGGCGAAGGCAAACAGTGGACGAAGGACGGCAAGGGCGTGATAGTCCTGGGCGGCCTCTACGAAGCCGGCAACGTCGACGATGTCGTCGTCGACGTTGCGACCGGACAGGTGACACGATTGACCGCCAACCTCGATTACGACGAGGACGCCGACCTGTCACCCAACAATCAGTGGCTCGTCATCGACAGCGCTCGCGGCCTGGATGCACTGACGCCGGTGACCAAGATCGAGCGGCCGCCCTTCGTAGCGCTATTGGTCCAGGGGAACGCCTACTACGCCTACGCGGGTACCTCGAACTATACGAACGTCACCAACCAGCCATGGCTGGTTGCAGTACAGGACGACTTGAAGGGGGAGAACGGCATTCCCCTGTTCGTCAGCGACGACCCCTCCACCCCCGAGGACGAAGGCGACGGATGGACCGCCCGGAGCATGCCCAGCTGGAATGCCGACGGTACCCAGGTCGCGTTCTGGGAGGCCAACGCATCGGGCCAGTCACGTCTGGTCGTGACCAACCTGAAGTACACCACCAGCGTGGGGACGGTAACCGACGACACGACGCCCGCGGTGTCTACGACCTTGCCGACGCTGGCCTCCAACACCCCACAGCACGTGACCTTGCCGGATGCTGGAACCGTCGCGGCACCAAAGGTTTACGAAGGTCCGGGCGGCGGCACCGCTGAGGTCAGCGAGACGGTCGACGCCACAACGGGCCACGTCGTGCGCACTGCAAAGTACATCGACTACGTCAATGGTCAGGGCATGATCCTCAACGGTACGGAGACGACCAACCAGAGCGCAGCGGAGAACACCATCCACTACGTCGCCGCGATCACCGTGACGGGGACCCACACTGGGTCCTTGACCGGGGACGTGACGATTGGCAAGTTGACGCGGACGGTCGTTCCGACGACACCCGGTTCGCAAATCACGACGACCCTCGATGGGGAGACGCTGACCTTCTTGGACCCGGCGAGGATTGCGTCGGCTCAAGCCGGCACCTAGTCGATGGGGGAGAGGTCGGCTGTCCACCTGCGCGGCGGCCGGCCGACCTCGCCTCGACGTCGCGCGGACACCTACGCGCTTACTTCTGCCGACAGGCAGCCATCACCACGGAACACGAGACGAGGCACGATGCCCAAGCGCATGATCTTCACCCTTCTGGTGATGGACTCCATCGGTCACAACTTTCATGGCATCTGGCGACATCCCCGTGCACGCAACCGCGAGTTCAAGGCATTCGACCCCTGGGTGGACCTCGCCAAGCGGGCTGAGCAGGCCAAGGTCGACGCATTCTTCTTCACCGATGTCATTGGCGTGCAGGGGCAGTACAAGGGGTCCAGCGACGTCGTCTTCGAGATGGCGATGAACGTGCCCATCGGCGACTGCACCATGCTGATACCCGCGATGGCCCACCAGACCCAGGACATTGGCTTCCTCTACACCAGCTCGGTGATCCAGCACCATCCCTTCGTATTCGCCCGCGCCGCCTCCACACTGGATCACTTGAGCAACGGCCGCATCGGTTGGAACATCGTCACCTCCGCCAACGAACAAGCGTTCCGAAATCTCGGCCTGCCGGGGAATCTGTCGCACGACGAGCGCTACGCGTGGGCCAAGGAGTACGTCGACGTGACCTACAAGCTGTGGGAGGGCTCCTGGGATGTCGACGCCATCGTCGACGACCCGGCGGCTGGCATCTACGCCGACCCGGCCAAGGTGCACCCCATCAAGCACGACGGCGAGCGGTACAGCGTCGACGGGTTCAACCTGATGGAACCCTCGCCGCAGCGAACACCGGTGCTCGCGCAAGCCGGCGGCTCCCCGGCAGGACTGGACTTCGCCAGCAGGCACGCCGAGCTGATGTTCCTCTCGGCGATGTCACTGGAGACCATTACCCAACAGATCGCCGGCGTCCGAACCATGGCCCGGGAGCAGGGTCGCCGCGACGGGGACATCCTCTTCCTGCAGGGCATGATGTTCATCGTCGGGTCCACCGACGAAGAGGCCCATCGCAAGTGGGGCGAACTCGAGGAATACCGCAGTCAGGAAGCCCAGACCGCCTACTTCTCGAGCCTCAGCGGCATGGATCTCGGCCGGTTCGATGCCGCTACCCACCTCGAAGACATCCTCGACGATATTCCGGGAATCCGCGGCGCGTTCCTTTCGATGATCAATGCGTGGCCGGCCGGAGCGAAGCCAACGATCAAGGACTTCCTGACCTCCTTGTCGTTGCCGCAGATGGTCGTTGGATCACCCGAGACCATCGCCTCGCGCCTCTTCGAGTATCAGTCCGCGGGAGTCGACGGCGTGCAGATCATGAATGCCCTGATGCCGGAGAGCTATCACGACTTCTTCGACTACGTCGTACCCGTGCTCCAGGACAAGGGACTGATGCAGACCCAGTACCACCCTGGTACCTTGCGGGAGAAACTCTTCGAGACGCCCACAGCAGACATCGGCGAGCGCCACCCGGCGTATGGCTACCGCGGCATGTTTTGCAGCGAGTGAACGAACGACCGACGCACCGTCAGAGCACGGTCACCGTCGCTCACGCCTTGCGCACGGGGGTACGTCGGCGCGAATTCGGCTTTCGCTTCGGCACTTCGGGCCGAGGCTCCACGGCGTCGATGTATTGCTCGAAGGCCTCGGTCACTTCCGCGTGTGCCGACGTCACGCCAATTCCCTCTTCGAGATTGAGGAGCTTCGGCAGACCCGACATCAACAACTGCAACGCAGGCAAGGAGAGATCGCCGATTGGCCGCGCGCTCTTGCCGAACTTCGCGACGAGTGCCTCCAGTTGGATCTTGCGGACACCCTCGGTGGCATTCGCGATCTCTGCCCGGATTGACTTGCGGTGATTTCCCAGGGCCATGAACTCGGTCATCATCGCACCGGTCGCCTCCTGCCAGGAGTACTCCCAGACCGCGCGCAGGGGATCCTCGGTGCGGCGTGCGAACGCGTCGGCCAGGTAGGCCAGGCTGCGCTCGGAGTAGCGCTTGATCGCGGCCACGAAGATGTCGTCGAGGGTGGGAAAGTAGTACTGCACCAGGCTGGGCGTAACGCCGGCCTTCGACGCCAGCGTCCGGTACGTCACGCTCGCGTAGCCCTCGTCGAGCATGGTCTTCTCGACGCAGTCGAGAAGAATGTCCCGAGTTTTGGACGTTTCGGCGCCAATGCGCCGCGACGATGTCGCCATGGTCTCCCGATCTGTTCGCTGAACGTATTCTGACACCCAATCCACTGCTGTACGGTCGTATAGTCTCATTTGTGTGCCGACACGGGTCGGTACCGACCTACTCGACCGGCAGGACGACGATGACCAGCTCCCTCACTTCCAGCTCCCTGGAATCGCTCCAGAAGGACGTCCGCTATCTCATGGATCGCACCGAGATCCTCGATAGCATCTCGCGCCACGCCCGCGGCTGCGACCGTCACGACGTCGACCTCATCACCTCGGCCTATCACGGCGACGGTGTCGATGAGCATGGCCACGCCGTCAACTCGGGCCCGGATTACGGAGAGTGGGCCAACCGCACCCACGCCGAGACGTCCCGTGTGCACACCCACAACATCACCACCCACAGCTGCGAGATCGACGGCGACACCGCACACGCCGAGAGCTACGTCCTCGTGGTGCTGATCGGACCGGACACCAAGAGTGCCCAGTTCATCACCGGTCGCTACCTCGACCGACTCGAGCGTCGCGACGACCAGTGGCGCATCGTCGTCCGACGATCCACGGTCGAAGGAATGTTCATCGGCGACGCACGGGTACTGCAGTCACCGTTCTTCACCGAGAAGGGCTACCTCGTCGGCACGCGCAATCGCGACGACCTGTCCTACGAACGCCCGCTCAGCATCGACACTCCAGCACCCGCACGGTGGTAGCGATGACCACCACCGATACGGGCATCCAGGCCGGCGAGCAGCGGATGCTCATCGACGGCGAGCTACAACTCACCGACGGCGGCACCCTGTTCGACGTCGAGCATCCCGGCAGCGGCCAAGTCGTCGGCCAGGCCACCGATGCAACGGTCGCCGACATGGCGCGTGCGGTCGGCGCGGCGTGGCGAGCGTCCGAGAACGCGAACTGGGCCAGAGACATCGAGTTCCGCTTCCACTGCCTGATGCAGTTGCACGACGCGCTGGACCGGAACAAGGAACGGCTGCGCCGCGTGCTGGTGACCGAGGTCGGGTGCCCGATCAGCGTCACCGGCGCCCAGATCGAGGAGCCGATCGCCGAAGTCAAGCACTGGGCCGAGCATGGGCGCAACTTCGAGTACTTGGTCGACACCGGCATCCACCAGACCCATCTCGGACCTGCCCGCCGCAAACTGTCCTACGAGCCCGTCGGGGTGGTGGGTGCGATCACTCCGTGGAACGTGCCGTTCTACCTGAACGTCGCCGAGACCGTCCCGGCGCTCATGGCCGGCAACACCGTGGTCCTCAAACCGGCCCAGCTCACTCCGTGGTCGGGCACCGAACTGGGTCGTATCGTCGCCGAGGAGACCGACATCCCCGCGGGGGTCTTCAACGTGGTGTCCTCAAATGCTAATGAGGTGGGTGCTGCGCTGTCGGCCGACCCACGTGTCGACATGATCACCTTCACCGGCTCGACGGCCACCGGACGGGCGATCCTGGCCGCCGGCGCCGCCACCGTCAAGAAGACCTTGTTGGAGTTGGGTGGCAAGTCGGCCCACATCGTGCTCGACGACGCGCACTTCGGGTCGGCGTTGCCGCTGGCGGCGATGATGGCGTGCGTGATGTCGGGTCAATCCTGCATCCTGCCCAGCCGAATACTGCTGCCGCGCAGCCGCTACGACGAAGGAGTGGCCGTACTCAAAGCCGCGATGGAGAACTTCCCGGTCGGGGACCCGTGGACTCCCGGCATCATGCAGGGGCCGCAGATCAGCGCCGCGCAGAGGCAGAAGGTACTCGGGCTGATCGCCAGTGGAATCGAATCCGGCGCCAGACTGGTGACCGGCGGTGGGGTGCCCGAGAATCTGCCCAACGGCTACTACACCCAACCCACCCTGCTGGCCGACGTCGACCCCGACTGCCAGGTCGCCCAGGAGGAGATCTTTGGGCCGGTGCTGACCGTCACCCCGTACGACAACGACGACGAGGCCGTCGCCATCGCCAACAACAGCATCTACGGCCTATCCGGTGAAGTCAGCGGAACCGACGTCGACCGGGCCTTCGCCATCGCTCAGCGCATGCGCACCGGAAACGTCACCATCAACGGCAAGAGTCACTTCGGAATCGCCAGCCCGTTCGGCGGAACGAAGCAAAGCGGACTGGGCTACCGCAACGGCACCCACGGATACGCCGAGTACCTCGCCATCAAGACCATCGGTCTCCCGGAATAGACAGGCACATGCGGCTTTACGACGAGGCTCGGACATGAGCATGGGCAGTGACGACCTCTGGGAGGTCATGTCCACCGCGCGATCGATCCGGCGGTTCGCCGCCGACCCGGTCGATGACCGCGTGCTGGATCGGTGCCTGGAAGCTGCCACCTGGGCGCCGTCGGGTGCCAACGCCCAGTGTTGGCGCTTCGTGGTCTTGCGGTCACCAGAGGTGCGGGCCGTCGTGGCGCGCGCCGCGGCCCAGGCGTTGGCCGTCATCGAACCGGTCTACGGCATGTCGCGCCCCGCCGCCGCCGACGACACCCCCCGAGCACGGTCCTACCGCGCCATCTACGAACTGCACGATGGCGCCGGCGAGCATGCCTCAGTGCTCTTCGCCCAGCAGAAGCTCCCGGCCACCAGTGACCTGCTATTGGGCGGTTCCATCTTCCCCGCGATGCAGAACTTCCTGCTGGCGGCGCGGGCCATGGGACTGGGCGCCTGTCCGACCAGCTGGACTTCCTACGGCGGAGAGCAAGTTCTCCGCGAAGTGATTGGCATGCCTGACGATTGGGTCATCGCAGGGCACGTGATGATCGGGTGGCCGCGAGGAAGTCACGGGCCGGTCAGGCGACATCCGATCACCGACGTCGTCGACGTGGACCGGTGGAACCACGAGGCGGTCACCTCCTTGGACCGAGCCAACGCACAACGACGTGCTGGCACGACGTGATGAGTACGCCTCCGAGACGGGACGGGTCGTAGTGGACTCCTTTGACCGGCACCTGCTGCAGTTCGTCCTGACGTGGACACCATTTGGTGGCCCGGCGGACGAAGACACCTTTCCGCGGTTCGGTCTGCGTGCATCGGTGGTGCACGATCGATTCATCGCCATCGCGAATTCCGTTGGGTCGCAACTGTCCACTCTCGACCATGACGACGCCGACCTGGTACGACGGGCGCAAGCTCACCTGCATGAGGCTCGACCGGTTTCCGCACCCGCGGGACACGCATCCGATAGGACCTTCGGCTGATGGACAGATTGCGCGTCATCCAGTGGACCACCGGCAAGGTCGGCAAGCTCAGCACCCGCGGAATACTGGACGATCCGCGGCTCGAACTGGTTGGCGTCTACGCGCATTCGGACGACAAGGCCGGTACCGACGCAGGCACACTGTGCGGCCGACCCGAGACGGGCGTTCAAGCGACCACGGACATCGACGCGCTGATCGCTCTCGGTGCAGACACCGTGATCTACACACCGTTCATGGCCGATGTCGAGCATGCCGTCCGGTTGCTCGAAAGCGGACTCGACGTGATCAGCACCAATCTGTTCCTCAACGTGGGCGGCATTCAGGGCGATACGAAGCAACGGCTCGCCGACGCCTGCCGGCGGGGAGACAGCTCGCTGTACGTCACCGGGGTCAACCCAGGTTGGATCAACACGATAACTGCTGCGATGACCATGACCGCGGTCTGCCGCGGCGTCGAGATGGTGTCGGTCGCCGAGTCGGCGAACGTATCGGTATACGAGTCCGCCGAGACGTGGCGAGCGCTCGGCTTTGGACTTCCGCACGCGACACCCGAGGTCATCGAGATGGCCCAGATGTGGCTCAGCACCTTCCACGACTCCGTCCAACGGATGGCGGTCGCGCTGCACCACACCCTCGACGACATGGAGTTCTTCATCGAGTATGCAACCGCGGCCGAGACAGTCGATCTCGGCTGGCTGCGGTTGAACAAGGACACCATTGCCGCGGTTCGAGCGGGCTGGAACGGCAAGGCGAACGGTAACACCGTCGTGCAGTCGAACGTCGCCTGGTACCTCACCAAGCATCTCAATGAGCACTTGGAGTTCGACGACGATCATTACCACGTCGTGATCAAGGGGGAGCCCGAGGTGCAGACCCGCATCCGGTTCATCCCGCCCGAAACCTGGGGCAACCACGAATGGGACACGATGACGGCGATGCCCGCGGTGAACGCCGCCGTCGACGTCGCCGCCGCACCCCCGGGCATTCTCACGCTGCACGACGTCGGGCTCGCTTCTGCACCGGCGGGCATCTGGTTGAACGAGCGCGCCTAACAGTCCGGTGCGTGGGCGGCCGCGACGCGACCTAACCGATGAACGGAAGTCGGCGCTCGCGTGCCAGCGTGTCGAGGGCTTGCTGCATCACGGATCGAACGTGTGCGTCTACTTCGGCAACGTCGGGTTGCTTGCCGAACTCGCCGACGACGTCGATCGGCGCCAACACCTGGGTGACGATCTTCGCAGGAAGTGGGATGTTGGGAGGAACGAAAACGCTGACACCGAAGGGGAATCCGATGCTGACGGGTAGAATCCCGACACGGAATCGACCGAGGCCCAATTTCTTGGCCAGCCCCGTACCCCGTGTCAGGAAGAGTTGGGTCTCTTGTCCGCCGATCGAGACGATCGGCACGATCGGCACCCCGGTTTCGATCGCCGTCCTCACGTAGCCTGTTCGTCCGTTGAAGTCGATGACGTTCGCGCTCCCAGTTGGCCGGTACGCGTCATAGTCCCCGCCAGGGAACACCAGCACAGCCGCTCCCGAGTGCAATGCCGACGCAGCGTTCTCCCGGCTTGCGTGGATGACGCCCAACCGGCCTAGCCAGCCCTCGAACGGTCCGACGAACACCTGGCTGTGCGCGAGTGTGAACAGAGGGCGGTCGTATCCGAACTTTTCGTAGAAGGCGGACCCGAAGATGACTACGTCGGGTGTCAGTGAACCGCCGGAGTGGTTTCCCACCAACAGGGCTCCGCCCACCTCCGGGAGCGCATCCAGTCCACGTACCTCCGCGCGGAAGTAACGCTTGAGCACGGGCCACGCCTTGTCCTTCACCTGCTCTGTGAAGGCAGGGTCCCACTTCACGGCTTCGTCACCTGTGCTCACGGTGTTCCTCATCAGTCGCTGATCGAAAGGGTTGCGGCTTCGCTCATTGCGCGCTGCTCACCGCAGCCATTGCCGTCTCCACCTTGCGCAAGTCATCGGATAGACCGGCAGCCCTGCGGAGTTCGGCGAAGGCGTGGACGATCGCGTCCGTCGCTTCGTGAACGTCGTCGAAGGTTCGGTCATCGGCCAGCACCGCGATGTTGAGCTGGTCAACGTAGCTCCACACCGTGATGTTGACGCCGACACCGGCCGACAACACGCCCGTCGAATAGAACTCACTGACCGGCGACCCGCCGATGTTCCCGCGTTGCCGGGGCCCTGGGACGTTGGAGACCGGGACGTTCATCACCTTGTTGGACGTGGCCCGCTTGGCCTGGCGCCGAAACGCCGCGGGAGCCAAAGCCGTCGGCAAATAACCCATCATGCGGCTGTACAGGTCGGGTCCGACGACGTGGTGATCCTCCTTGGCGGTCGTCGTGGCCAGCCCGATCAGGCGCACCCGCTCACGTGGGTCATTGATGTGTACTGGCAGGGACACGGGGAGGCCGCTGAGCTCGTTGCCGCTGAGGCGGTCCGGGGATCGATCGGTGCTGATCGGGACGTTCGACAACAACGGTCGGTCGGCTCTGCCGTCGTACCGAAGTAGAAGATCCCGCAGCGCCCCGGCGACCGTGGCCAGCACCATGTCGTTGAAGGTCACGCCGAGCTGCGCGGAGGTCTCCTTGGCATCTGCCAACGACAAGGTGGCGCTGGCGAATGTCCGAACCGGCGAGACCACATGATTGAGGAAGGTTGGTGGCGGTTTGAACATCTTGGCCATGTGGGGCCGATCGCCGCGTTCGCGGACCCGCTGGTGGAGTTGAGACAGTCCGGTGGTGGCGTCGCGCAACAACTTCGGCAAGCCAGCGACCTGCTCGATGTGGTCGCGTCCTGCGGACCGCAGCAAGGCGGACGTCGAAGGCGTCACTCGGTGCCCAGCGGTGACGGTCGGCGTCGTGTCGTCCATCAAGCCCATGAAACGGGCCATGAGGGTGGCCGATGCCACCCCGTCGGCAAGTGCGTGATGCACCTTGCCGATGAGCGCGTAGCGGTTGTCGGCCACTCCCTCGGCGAAGTAGAACTCCCACAGCGGACGGCTTCGGTCCAACGGCGTACTGGCCACGTCACCGATCACCTGGTTCAGTTCGCGGCGGCCTCCGGGGCTCGGCACCCGCACCACCCGCAGGTGGTAATCCAGGTCGACCTCGCAGTCCGCCAGCCGGATCGGATGATGTAGCCGCCATGGAATTCCCTGAAGCTTGAAGCGCAGCGGATCCAACAGGTGAAGGCGGTCCGCGACCGTCTGTCTGAAGGTGTCGAAGGTGAACGCGGAGGGATCGTCGGGGTGGACGACCAACACCTTCAACGTGTGCATGTGCAGGTTGGGGGTTTCGCCGTACAGCAGCATGGCGTCCATGCCGTTGAGTCGCTTCACGTGTATCCCCCCGGAGCGCGGAATAAACTGCCTGGTGGCGATGCTGTACGGGCGTACAGGGCGCCGCAAAATATACGGCATTGATGGGAGGTGCGCTAGGGCCAAATCGGTAGAGGTGGATATCCCGACAACGCCCGAGAGCGTCCCACGCGGCGCTACGCACCGCCCCGTTGCCCCAGTGCCTCCCGTGAATGAGATGTGCGTTCAGGATCTGTTGCCTCCGTGCAGTTGTATTCAAATGTTTCTTGCGCCAGCGCACTTCGTGCCCACCCGATCCGTGCTTTGGGCGAAAGCCCTAAACGCTCGAGGGACCCGCTCTCAACGCGTCGTTCCAGGGCGCCACGTAGGCCATGAAGGAATAGCCGCGGCCAAATCGCTTGGGGCCGACGTCGGCCTGGCTACCCTGCGCATGGGTTTTACGGCGCGGAGCATTGTGGCGGGCCAACAAGAGCCCCCGTGAGGACTAGGCGGCCGTAATTGTTTGCGCCCAAGCCCAGGGTGCGACACGCCGAGTACCTGCTGTATAGCAGACCACGCACGATGCTAAAGACGCCAGCGTCTGCAAGACCGTACACCTGCATCCTTCAGCGGTGCAGGCACCGGTGGAAGGTCGGTGTCGCTCAACTAGGCGCGCCGCAGGAAGGAGCGTACTGCAGCCCCCAAATGAGCCGCAGTTCCGTCTTAGTCGCGGCGGCCTCCTATTCAGCGTGACTGGGTTGATCGGAGCCGCGTCGTCAAAGAGGGATCGGATGCCGATTTGTCGGACGCAAAATGGAGACTTTTGTCATGGATAATGACAATTATCCATGGGCCTGAGACGCACTGTCGCAGTGGGGGATAGGGCACCGCGCGGTTTGAAATGTCGCGGCACACCGATCTAACGACCTTCGAAGCGCCAAAGAGCTGACACGGCTATGACGTGAAGCGTGCCATCGAGTGACGACTGGCCGCAGTTCGTGAGGGTTTCAGGAACCGGTGCTTTTACGTCACAGTGACGAATAATCAGCCGCTAAGGGCGCAGCTCTACCAAGACGTGCTGCTAAAGCTGTACCCGTGAGCGACAGCCGCACATGTCTGCAACGAGCGCAACGCCTTTGCGCCACAAGGTCCGCAAACCGGTCGACTCCGGGGTCAAATCCGCACGTCCCGAATTTGATGACAACAGCAATGAGACAAAACGGACAAAATCCCAAATGAACACCTTCATTGCGAAAGATGACAACTACATCGAGACTGGACAGACGCCGCCGACGCGGAAGCCATGAGACACGTTGCGCGCCAACGGAACTGACATAATAACCCTTATCGGCATACCAAATGTATGCCAATCGGGCATACCTTGAGGTACTATAACCATATGTCGGATCTGACCACGATCAAGGTGAGTAAGCCGCTGCGCGAGCGCATCAGCGCCGGTGCCGCCGAAGAGGGCGAGACCGTCCAGAAGTTCCTGGAACAGCTCATGGAGGGACGGGAGCGGCAGAAGCGCCTTTCCTCCGTCGCGGCCGCCATCAGTGGTGCCGACGAGGAGACGCTGACCTCCTGGCGCACGGAGACCGCCGATTGGGCCACGGTCGACGCCGACACTGACCCCACGCAGTGAGCGTTCTCGTGGCTCCCGGATCGGTGGTGTGGGTCAACCTCGATCCCACCGTGGGTCGTGAGCAAGCCGGCCGCCGACCGGCAGTCGTCGTCGCATCGTCCGGCTACCTCGATGCGGTCACCGAGCTGGCCATCGTCGTTCCCGTGACGACCACCGACCGGGGCTGGCCTCAGCACGTCAGACTCAGCGGACCGAGCCTCACCCTGGATCGCCCGTCCTTCGCGATGACCGAGCAGCCGCGGACGATCAGCCGGCAACGCATCGCCAGCCTGGCCGGAACGGTCGACGATGGATGTCTGACGTCGATACGGCAATGGCTAAGCGACTTCATCCACGACGAGCATTCGTCACGGTGACGCAATTGGCTCAGGAAGGGGAATCGAACTCATGGCCTACGAAGGCATGCCGCCGGAGGTGAACACAGCCAGGTCTGCGCGGAGGGCGTCGGCGAACTCACCCGGCCCGGCGAGTGACCAAGCGCCCGAACCGGCGGTTCCTTGCACGCGAGGCGTCACGATCGTCGATGTCGACGATGATGGCAACGTGGTCAAGGAGCGGATAACGGTCGACGGTGACCACCGGCGCGCCTGAGTCTTGGCGCTCTACCCATGACGTCGATCATCCGGTACGAACTACGCTCCCTCGACTCGCTGCCGTGGCCGCACGGACTGGGCAAGTCCGAGTATCGGCGCCTGGAGCGCCGGTTGGTAGCACTGCTCGGCTCGGGATGTCTCACACCTGCCGTTCACAAGCGGGCCTTCGAAACGAACATCGATTACAAGAACGTGGTCCTCGAGGAGTTGGGAGCGCGGGCCTGGAGCCGCGACGTGATCGACGTGGCGGCCGGCGCGGCCACGCTCGCGGGCGCGGCGCCGCTGCTCGGGGTCGATCTGATCGACGATGAGCAATGGTGGGCTTGGGTGCGCGAGCAGCCAATCGCCGACCCGTTCGTGCGGGGCTGGCTCATCTCACCGCCCGACATCACCGGCGGATACCTCGATGCGCGGCACCGCATCACCTACTTGAGGTTCATGTGTGGCCCGGCGTTCTCGGTCCTCGTCAGGTATCAACGGTGATCCGACCAGGTGTCGCCTGCTGGTTGCAGAATGGGTGCTGTGACGTTGATGGACACCCAGGCCGCCGCCGCCGCCGAAGCCGCCAGCCGTTCGTGGTACGTCCCTGCGTACCGCGGCCGAGACGCAATCAACATGCAGGCCTTCGCGAAGCTGGCTCCCGGTCGTCGCCTCACCTCACGGAGCTGGAAGGGCTTCCGCCTCTTCGAGGAGCCGGCGTACATGGTGAACTTCGGCTACGCACACCAATACCTCCCCTGGGAGGTTTGGGAAGTCAGACCGACGCGTGTGCTGGGCTTCGAGCCGATGCTGCAGCACGAGGCACGTCAAATCCGGGCCCGACACATCGAAGTCGTTCAGCTCATGCCCGATGGCTTCGAGTTTGGGCCCAACGGCCACGCCGTACGCCTCCTGGTCGAGCAGCTCGCCCAGTGCACCCAGCCCGGCGGGGCGCCGGGACCGGACTACGTCGCCGCCATGACGTTTCTTCAGGACCAACTCGCCACGACCACAAGCTGGCTGCACGATTCGCGAGTCTCGTTGGCGCGCGCGTATCTTGATTTCTTGGCGTCAGGCAAGACCACCGGCCCCATCGGGCGATGGGACAGCCACCTTGCGCCAAGGCTGCCGGCGTACCCCCTGATCGATGCCGCCGTATCCGGCCTGACCATCCCGCAGCCCATCGCCAGCCACTGGGGCATCGCGCCAGACTCGCGTACGCCCAGCTGAGCAACCAAACCTCCGCCCACATGCACCGCCGGCCGGCCAGTAGGGGTGAGTTTCGAATCACCCCACCTAGGAGACGAATGACAGCAGTCGATATCGCTGACTACATCCGCGGGCTTCAGCACGACGGATGCGCCACGACTGTCGAATTCACAGCTCCTCGAATGCATTACGAGAGTCTGGACACCTGGTCGGCAACGGTGACGTGCGGTCTGGATTGGCGAGCGGAGATTCACCTTTCACCGCTCGACGCACGTGGGCCCGCGCCCGACGTCATCGCCGGTTACGTCGATTTCCTCGTGCTGCGGCTCGGTGAGCAGCCTGTCGCGGAAGTGCTTGATCTTTACGGCCCCGTCGCGGCCGACTTCGCCGAACTCTTCGACGGCGCTTGGCTTGTCGACCGGCTCGGTGAGGAAGATGACTTCACCGGCGGTGTGCCGATCGGAACAGTGCTGCTGGTGCTGGACGCCGTAGTCGACGCCGCCTTCCAACACCACGATCGGCTCAGACCGTGGTCGGTCGCCGAAGTCGCCCACACCATGCTCCCCACGACAGCAGGGGTTGTCGCCATGCACACAATTCCCGCCCCTTCCCCGAAGGAGCGACATCGAGGCCTGGTGGCCGCTGATCGCGTCGATCCGCACTGGCCCCAGGTCGGCTGCGTGTTAATACCCGGCCTCCCCCGGTACGCCGGCTGCGCCACCGCCTACCGCTACCTCGAAGACGCCCGAGCGGAGCTGAGCGTCATTCGCAAAGACACCTTCCGTGCTGGAGGCTAACGACTGATGGCATCGCCAGAGCCAATAGCTCTGTGCCAGGCCCGTTTTGGCCCCACGTGCTTGTCTGATCGTTACCGCTTGATGACAGTGGTGACGCGATGCTTGGTCACCGACGCACGGATGAGGATGAGCCGGGTGTAGTCGCCGACATCGCCTTCATCCGCGCAGAATTCAGGTCCGTAGAACACCACGACATTCGCTCCTGGACCCTGCGCGCTGGGAAACATCAGACCATCGACGCGGGCAGGGAAGGAGTACTTGAGGTACTCGGTGAATACCTGGGTGGGCACGTAGTCGATGTGTTCACGGCCGTCGAGGTCGACCGGCAAGGTGAGATCCCGAACGAAGTTGTGCAAGAACGAGATCGTGTAGTAGCTACGAAAGGACTGTTCGTCGAAGATGCTGGGAATCGCGGGGAGCTTGGTCAGGTCAATCAGTCGTACTTCGCGGGCGGTCGTGAACTCCCCGGTGACGGCATACCCGTACGAACTGTGAGCTCCGATTTCGGCCACGGCGGTGTCGAGGTCGGTGGCGCCGTAGAACATGCTGATCCCGGCGGGACTCATCCGGTTGGCGGCGGCCCGCTGCGGCGGGGGTGGCCCAAGTTTGGCGGCGTCGTAGTCACTCGGGTCTGGGTCTGTTGCGGTCATGCGGCCGCGGAACAACCGGGGGCACGGCTGGGGAAATATTTCGGGGGTCTGGGACAACACCGCAGCCAGTTGGCGGAAGAATTCGAGCACCGACAGCCTCTCGCCATCGGCACTCGCGTCGCCTAGGGCCCCGGTGAAGAAGAACCGCGTGGAGTACTTCACAAGCTCTTTGAAGGAGTCCCAGCTATATTGCAGGACCTGATCGGGTGTGAGTCGCTGCCAGTCTCGCCGTACCCACGATTGCGTGGTGAGGGCGGCTGTGATGTCCGAGGCCAACCCGTCGTCGGGGGTCCGTCCGGTCGTGGCATGCTCTTCCAGCACCTCCCACACGACGTCGTCGGCGTCGTACACGGTGGTCACCTGGCGGCCCGGTTGAATCGGCACCCCCGAGGCCTCGGCTTCCTCGTAGAGATGCCGGACACCGACCATGAAGACGTCCAACAAATCATCGAGCGGAGCCGCTACGGGATTCGAGTCGTCGCCGACGATCTCGCAGTAGCTGCAGTTCGGCTCGGAAAGGTGGTCCGCGATGGCGGCCTTCAGTACCGAGTCGTCGACATGGGCCAAGCACACGGTGCGGTCGGTCGCCCAGTAGCCACGTGCCTCGGCCGCCATGGCTTCCCCTTTGACAAGACCCACATCCCCTCCAGCGGACGCTACGGTGCCGGCGCGGGCACGGTCGTCGTCACAGGTGCCTTCGTCGTCCCGCTAGCGGGCGAGCTGCCTGCCGGAGCGAGCTGTACCGCGCTACCCGTGGGCTGGCTCGACGCCGTCGCCGGTGCCGGTGTCGCGGCCGGAGCCGCGGGGTCGGAGGGCATGGACGTCCCCGCGGTCCCCGCGGGGACGTCCCTTGCGGTGCCCGTTGGTGAGGTCGAGGTGCCCGGCAACGGGGTCCCGGAGCTGCCCTCGGGCAGCGGCGTCCCAGTGCTGCCGGGGAGGGGCGTGCCGGAGGCCCCAGTCGGCGGCGGTGTTCCAACAGGGACTGGCCCCGCGGCCGGAACAACACCGGGCGGTGCTGCTGGAGCCGGCGGCACCGCGGCGGACGGTGCAGCATCGGCCACCCCCGGGCGAGAACCGCCGAACGGCGCGGCGCTCGTTCCTGAGGGGACGGGTGCAGGCGGCGGGGTCAGCCAGACGGCAAGATCATGGCCGCCGCTGTTGTAGACGACGCTGTCGGGCTGCTCACCGGTCACGTCGAAGTAGACCTTGCCCGACGTCTTCGCACCGGGCGGCAGGACGGCTGGGTTCACCCCCTGCGGGGTAGCCGCCAAGAACAAGACTCGGTAGGTGTCACCGTTGCGGGCGCGAGCGTTGAAATCGGACACCACGGGCTGGATCGAACCTTGCACGGCCTCGTTGGTGGCGGTGGCCTCCCACAGCGTCCCGTTGACGTGCCACGGGATGACATCGCCGCTCGGCTTCAACCCGCTGACGGTCCACGTCTGCACAGCCGACCCGTTGACCAACTGCGCGGCCTGTCCGAGAGACGTCAGAGTGGGGGCCACTTCATCGTTGGCCTGGGCCATCGGAACGCCCAGCACCGACCCAGCGGTCACCGCGGTCGCAGCAAGAACGGTCGAGAACTTCACTGTGGGCGCCTCCCCATAGTCGCTTCGCTCCCCCTGGATGCGAGAAAGGAGTGGGTATGAACCCTATCGCGGGGGGAGAGTCGAAGGCCCGCGACGTTAACCGAGGTGGCCAGCGTCCTCGCCGGTGCCCACTGGGTTACGTTGACGGCCCCGCCGGAGCGTTTTCGACCGTGGCCCGCAACTGCGCAACGGTCAGCGGCTCACGCACTGCCACCTTGACGAGGTTCATCCGTATACCGTTGTCCAGCAGCATTTTTGCGACCTTTGCGCGCCACAGGCCTGTCTCGTCGTAGGCCTCGGTCTCGGCTGACGCTCGAGGAATGAGATCCGCAACAAGCTCGGCGGCCAGCCCGGACTCGTCTGCCACTTGGCGCTCGGTGAGTAGCCCGTCAGCATTCGTCGTGCCCACCACTTGACGGTAGATCGTCGCTGGCGCTGTAGTCCACCACCAGACGAGGGTTCCTCACTGGATGGCACCTAGCGCGCTGCGTAGCGGCCCCGGTGCAACAGAGGGGCGCCGGCCGGGTTGAGGAACGAGCGTTTCAGGTCGGCAATCGACCACTGGATGTAGTGGGACAGCGGCACCAGCGTAAGCAGGCTCAGGGTCGGGTCAGGTGCGGCGGCGACGGGCTCACCTCCTCTGCGCGTGAGGGTTCGGTAGCCGCGTTCGAAATCGCTTACCTGGTATCCCACAGCCACGGCCTCTATCGACCAGTCCATCTCCAGAAAGGGCAGGTCGAGGTCGTCGCGGATGTCGTCGGCGAACAACGCGGCCAGGTGTTTCTCCAGGACGCCGATGTCGGCGACGAACAGCCGCGGATGCTCGTCAGCATCTTCCTCAGCCTCGGTGAGGACGAGGCGGTCGGTTCCGCGGCGGCGGATGAAGTATCGCGACGGTGCGCCGGCCTCGGAGCGCAGCTGCACGTCGCCGTCGTCAACTGGCTCGGTGATGTAGTGCGCCGAACGTGCCCAGCCGCTGCAGGCGGCACTCAGGGCTATCGGAGGGCGTGGTGCTGCGTCTGCCTCCCCCACGCGACTGAGGTTACGCACCTCACGCCGCGAGTCTCTCTGGGGTTCAGATGGCGATGCCGGGTTGTTCCTGCTCGCGCTCCACGCGCTGCTGGCGTCGAGCGGCAGCTTCCACCGTTGTCGCGAGCATCCGTCCGTGCCCGATGATCTGGCGGGCCTCGGCGCGTTCGTCGTCGGTGAGATCTCGTTGGCGGCTGACCTGTCGCGCCTTGCTCACCGCCACCCGAGCCAGTTCTCGTCGCTGCTGCGGGTCGGTGTTGTCCCGGGCGCCGGCGAGTGTCGACTGCGCCTCGCGCAGCAGGCTACGTGCTGCAAGTGCGAGGGCGGCGTCCATGACCTCCACGGCGCGAGCCCGATCCGCTTCGCTGGTGCTGCCACCGACGGCCACCTCGGCGGCCGAGTCCGCCGCCGAGCGCGCGTACTGGCCCTGGCGATGCGGGTCGGTCTCCGACTGTGCTGTGCGCAAGTCGCTTTCGGCGTCCGTAAGGGCACCGGACATGGGTGCTGTCATGCGAACGGACGGTACGGAGCACCGCGCATCGGAGTCCACCACCAGAGCCAACTTCGCCGCCGATCAATTCAGAGAGCTTCGGGCCGGGTGCGCCGTGGACGGTGCGGCTCGGTAGCGAATCGCCGGAGGCCAGGTTGCATGCAGGTGTCTCGGGCCTCTGCCGGCGGGGAAGGGCCCATCGGGCACAGCGCCGTCCGCCTTTTCCCTCCCGGCTTGGCTGTACGTGGCGGCGTGGTCACGTGGCCGGGAAACGTAGAGGCCTTGACGAAGACGGTGTTCAAACCGCGCATATCTGCGCAGATGATTGCGTGAAAACTGTTGCGTAACACCATGATTGACGATATAGTGTTGCCTATAAGCAACACGCAAACTGAAAGGCGAATCTGATGAAAACTCGATCCACCGAAGCGCACGTCACCCCCGCGGCGTTGGTCAGCCACACGATCGTCCGCATCCAGGGCGTGCAAGACGGCGACATCACCGTGAGTCACGCCTGCTCCCCCGCTACCCGGTTGCGGGTGCAGTGGGGCTCTCTCTTGATGACCATGCTGTCGGCGCAGGCCACACAAGGGGTATTGGAGGGATTCTGCGCCGCACGTGCGGCGATGGTGCTCATCCCACGACACATCCCGGCCCCCGCGCCGATCGCAGCCGAACCCTTCGCGGTGCCGACCACGGCCATCGACTGGATGCGCCGCCCCGCCTACGCGGTGGTGCCCCGACAGGAACTCTCACGCGACCGCACGCGCCAGATCCGCTGGCTGGACCTGCACCTCGGTCCCATCACCTTTCAGATCCTCGATCAGGACGGAGCAGTCAGCGCCGTGGACCTGCTGACAAAGGCCCACCGCACAGCGACGCAGGTGTTCCTCGATGGGCCGGACTTCGCCGCCGATCCCCGCGACCAGGACTACCCGCCCTCGCAGGGGTAGTTATCCACAGGCCAGACCGAGCCGGGTCTGTTCATCCACAACCGTGGAGGACAGGCCCGCTTTCGGCGTTCGGGCCCCGCACAATCAGGCCCAGGACAACCCCCACCCACCGAGGAGGACACCGTGACCGTTGCCTGGTCTCTAACGATGACAACCGCGGGCCGCGTCGACACCATCATCGACACCGCCGAGGAGCACGACGCCGCAGTCACCGCCGTCCTGGCGGCAGCGCTCGACGCGATGCACGCTGCGCAGACCACCCAGTTGCCCCACTCACCGCGCTACGAGCTGCGCGCCGATGGAGGGCTGGTGGCGCTCATACAGACGGGCACCGACGATGCCGGTAGTCCCGACCATGCGGAGGCCGCCGCACTGATTCAACGTATTGAGGTGGCGCGTAGCGTCAGCGCGTCGCCCCGCTGAGCGGTTGCGTCTCCAGCAGGGCCGCCGGGTCGACCCCGAGCCCGCGGGCCAGGTGCACCAGCACCACCACGGTCGGGCTCTTGCGGCCACCTTCGATGTGATTGAGATGGGGCCGGCCGATGCCCGCCCGCTCGGCAAGCTGGGCTTGCGTGAGGCCGGCGGCCGTGCGGTGTTCGCGGACCGCTGCACCGAGCGCGGCGAGGATGAGCGAACCGTCGTCGGCGGGTGTCGCCTCCATGTCCGTCCCCTTCCCTCGGAGTTGCCCAAAGGCTACACCGCCGGGACGGGCCCGCGGGGACTCAGAACAGCACAGCATCGGTCGTCGCCTCCTGCCACCATGATTCGAACCCGGTCCGTTGCTTGTCCTCCACCACGGCCGGGCACACGACGTAGAAGAACTCCAGTGCTGGGAGCTGGTCGCCGCGCTCGCGCACGACATGGCGAACGATCCCATCGGCACCGATTCGTCGCTCACCGCCGCGCCCATGCAGGTCCTGGCCCATCTGGGCGCGGGTGCCCCGAGCGACGGCCCGCACCGAGCGAGCGGTGATGCCACGCCCCGCGCCACCCGTGGCGGGCCTGCGGGTGAGTCGGCGGACCTCGTAGACGGCGTGTTCGGACTCGTCGAGCATGACCGCGAACTGTGACTGGACCTCGGTCAGTCCGGCGGTGGCCACCAGGTCGGCAGCAGAGCTGCCCTCGATGAGGGTTTGGCGTTCGTTGAGGCTGCGTGCGACGTGCTCGAGGAACAGGGCATAGGCGCCTTGCTGTGGTTCCAGACGCCACCTCTGGGCCACGTGGCTGCGGCCCGCTTCGGTGCGCATAGCGAACGGGCAGAAGCCGCAGGCTGATTTCAACCACCGGCGCCCGGTGATCGCGGCGATGTAGTCCGAGCAGCGGTCTCGATCCCAGCCCCAGTCGCGCAACGGGTACCAGCCCGTGCGGCGGTCGGTGTTGAACAGCGCGTCCTTAACCGCACGTGAGCCCTCGTCGCTTTCGAAGCCCACGACGTGGCGATAGCGCCGACCGGCGGTCACCGTGGCGATGACCGAATCCAAACAGTTGCCCTTGGCGTGAATCGAGCAGATCCGTGTGCCGCCGATCTGCGGAACGGTTCCGGCCGAGAGCATTTCATCGGCCAGCGTGTAGGCCGCACGGTATAGGCGTGTGGGTGCGGTGGTGTCCTGGAGGACCGCGACACCATCTCCTTTGGCAGTGGTCTTGCGTTGCGATCGGCCGACCTGGATGAAGCGCACCCCATGGCGACGCAGTGCAGGCAGCACGATCTGCTCGACGTCGGTGATCGTTTGATCGAACTCTCCCCCGGTGTCGGCCGTGACGACGATGAGGTCGGCCAGGTCGAAGTCGCGGCTGGACGGCTCGACGAGCCAGCGCAGCAGGATCGCGGTGGAATCCACGCCCATGCCGTAACTCAGCACAACCGTTACCCCGCAGTCGCTTTCAGCGATTCCGGGGAGCTGATCGAGGCTTGTGCTCATTGGGAATCAGCCCTTCTCGTTGTCTCCAATGTGTTGCCTATAGGCTACACGTGGTGTAGCCTATAAGCAACAGGTTCGACAAACGGAGAAAGGAAACCCCAATGACCACCATCGCCACCCCCGAGCTTCTTCACCTCTCACCCAACGACATTGAGATCGAAGAGAACGTTCGACTGGACCCCCGTCTGGACCGCGACTTCCTTGCTTCCATCGAGGAGCACGGAGTCATGGTTCCCGTGCTCGCAGTACGGATCGACGGGCAGGCCAAGCCCCTGGTGCGCGAGGGGCAGCGCCGCATCCAGGCCGCACGCCAGGTCGGGTTGACATCGGTGCCCGTGTACGTGCGCACCGTCGATGGCAATGAGACCGCCGTTCGCGCCCAGCGCGTCATCGAGCAGATCGTGACCAACGACCGCCGCCTGCCCCTCACCGACGCCGAGCGCGCGCGCGGGATCAACCAGCTGCTGCTCGACGGGGTGTCACCGACGAAGGTCGCCAAGGGGCTGTCCACCACCAAAGAGGCAGTCGCCGCAGCCAAGGTAGCCATCGAATCCGAGAAGGCGATGAGCGCCTTGGACACCGGGCAGCTCAACCTGATCGAGGCCACCAGCTTCGTGGAGTTCGACGGCGACGACGAGGCCCAGGCCGAATTGATCAAGGTCGCAGGCACCGACCAGTTCGCGCACCGCGTCGCCCAACTGCGCGCCGACCGCGAGGAGCGCCGCCGCTACGAGGGGGCGGCGGAAGCGTTCACGGCCAAGGGATACACCGTGCTCGGCGGCTACCCCAGCTGGTCCGACAAGAGCTACATCAGCACCAACTACCTGCTCGACGCGGAGGGCAAGCACCTGACCGATGAGGCGATTGCCGCCATGGAAGCCCAACACTGGGCGGTCGTGCTCGTCAGCGAGGAGGCATTCGTCGATGCCGAGACCGGCGAGCCGGTCAACGAGCGCGACGTCGACTGGGATACCGAGGACGATCCGGAATCCGAACCGCAGGAAGGGCTGCGGCACGTACGCACCGTCAAGGAGACGACCACCTGGAGGCCCGAGTACTACTGCACCAACCCCATCGGCGCCGGAGTCACCCTGACCTCCTATGGAGCCCAACGGTACGGCGTCGACGCCGAGCGCCTCGCTGACGAGAGCGACCCGGACGGGGCGGCGGAGCGGGAACGGGCCCGCGAGGAAGCGGCCGAGAAGGAACGCGCTGAACGCCGCAAGCTGATCGCCCTGAACAAGCTGGGCGAAGCGGCAGCGATGGTGCGCCGGGAATGGGTGCGCGACAAACTCCTTGCCCGCAAGACCGCCCCGAAGGGCGCGGCGCTGTATCTCGCCGAAGCGCTCACCAACCGGGCGGACCTGTTCAACGACTACCACGGCCAGCGACTCGCCCCCGAGCTGCTCGGCCTGGCCGACAACGAGACGCCAAAGATGGCGGTCGCCAAACTCACCGCCGCCGGCGATGCCCGCGCGCTGGTGATCATGCTCGGGATGGTGCTCGCCACCATCGAGGTCCGCACCAGCAAGGACGCCTGGCGCGGACCCCAGGACATCACCAAGACCTACCTGCGGTTCCTGGAGGAGAACGGCTACACGCTCAGCGAAATCGAGCAGGTGATTCTCGGCAAGCGCAAAGCCGAGACCGTGTACCGGCAGGCTTGCACGGAGGACTAGCGGTCCCGACCAGTGGCCCCGTGGAGTAGCGCTCCGCGGGGCCACTTTGGTGTCGCCCGGATCAAGAGACGCCGAGAAAAGGAAATGGCAGAAATGCCGCCTAGTGCGAAATAAGCGGATTTCCTAGTGTCATTAGCGAGCGGATATAAACCCGCAGATCGACGCCATAGATTCATGCTTAGAATATCGCTATATCCGTTGCTAAATAGCCTGCCAGCAATTAGAATAGGAGGTACTTAAATATCCCGGAAAGACTCACGATAAAGGAGTTGAAATGGCCACCACAGCCCCCGTCACCGTCTACACCAAGCCCGCCTGCGTCCAGTGCAACGCCACCTACAAGGCGCTCGACAAGCAGGGCATCTCCTACGAGGTCGTCGACATCAGCACCACCCCCGAAGCCCGCGACTTCGTGATGGCCCTCGGCTACCTGCAGGCCCCCGTGGTGGTGGCCGGAGACGACCACTGGTCAGGTTTCCGGCCCGACCGCATCAAGTCACTCCTGGCGCACGCGGCCTGACGGGAACTCGCACCATGACGTACACCGCCAGCATCACCGAACCGGCCGAATCCGACGCAATGCCGTTGTGGGAGTCGTTCGACCACGCCACCGCTGAGAACGCCTTCGACGCCGCGCGTAGACACATCGCCGCCGCCCAGCCCTTCGACCGGATCGTCGATCTCGGCGGTGACGTGTACGCGGTCCTGTCCGGAGCCGGCCACGGGGCGGAACGGGTTGCGACCGTCGTCATCTCACCCGGCGACGACGCCCCCGCCGCACCAACCGTCAACCACTGAAGGAGCCCCCATGTACACGCTGACCATCGACGAGGGCGGCCGCGACGTAAGCACGCCGCACGACACCCCAGAAGCCGCCCAGGCCGCCCTACACGCGTACCTGGTGTTCTCGGACTACTACTACCAGCCCACTCAGCTCAGCGCCGCCCACGCGGCGTACGAATTGATCTCACTCACCCAGGGCCAGCCGCGCGTTGTCGGCGTGGCCACCATCGAGCCCTACACCGAACTCGCCGCGCGTCGCGACCTCCGGGCCGTCTTCGCCGCAATCGGCCCCGCGCACGCCCTCGCGTCCTAGCCCATGCCGTACTACCTCACCAGCGTGGCCGAGCTGCCCCACCCTCACGCCATGGGCGAGCGGCCCCATCCGGACGGCACACGGTCCAACTGTCCCCTCGCTCTTGAGGCTGCCATCCGCACCCTCGGGCACCACCCCGGGCGGGACGGCTACCGCGCGCTGTCCGCGCGCGAGGACATCGCCGTGCGCCGCCGCAGCTGCGACGTCCACTCGGGAGACTGGACCATCGCGCTGCCCGCCATCACGGCCTTCCTCGAGCCGTTCCCCGTCAGCGCCGACACCGCGACCATCGCCAGCGCCGCACGCAGTCACCCGTCGTTCGCGTCGCTCGCCCCGGCGGATCGCCGGCTGGCGCTGGCGCTGCTGAGCTACAGCGACTCGCTGCGCGTGTACGTCAACGGCCAGGGCGAGCGCGAGACGATCGGCCAGCACCGCATCTGCTGGGCCCGCACCGCCGGCATTGCAGCCGTGCCCGTGTGGTTCGACGCCACCACCGTGGCCCCGCCGCGCGACGCGACGCTGCTGCAGCGCGGCTAAACCGCCACAGGAACACTCCACGGCGCACGCCGACGCGCATCCTCTGACCCCCGTCATCGGGCGATGCGACACCGCGCGCCAACCCCGTCACCGCGTCGCGGTCGACGACCGCGTGGCACCGCGTTGCGGGCTCACCACAGCGTGGGTTGATCACCCAACAGCGCGGCTTGCACCGCAGCGGCATCCCAACCGTGGCGCACGGCCTCGCGCAGCGCCACCGACCGTTCACGCCGCACGCCACGACTGTCGAAGCGTCGCAGCGCATATCGGCCACCGCCGCGGCGCATCCGCGCCATGCGCCCCATGTTGTCGCCCTGAGACCCCGAAACCACGTGCTGGTGCGGCTCTGTCGCATCAGCGACCTTGACGCACACCGGGTTGTCGCACTCGTGAAGACCGAGCACCCCAGCGGCCACCACCCCGGACACGATCGCCAACGCGTAGCGATGCGGCCGCACACACAACCCCGACCCCGCTCGGGTGAGATAGAACCGGCCGTAGCCATCGGCGCCGATGGCACCCGTCCAAATGTCGCAGTCCGACACCGTGGGACCGCACACCACATGCCGGTGAAAGCGCGCGATCTCCGAGGCATGCACCCGCCGATCCACGATCAGCTCCCCCGCACTCCTCATGACCGGTGAACCTAACCGCCGACACCGACGTTCAACGCGGCCCGCACCATCGTCCGCCGCACCCCGCCAAACGCCCCGGCACACCGCGACCCTCTTGGCACGGTCGCGGTCCCGCAATTGCGGCACCGCGGGCCGGCGGTCAGCGAGCCCTCCAGGCACGCGAAGGTGCGGAAAGGCCGGCCATCCGCAGCGTCACCGCGCAGGCCCCGGCTGCTGCGCCGCGATGCGACGCCGCAGCACGCCGCCGGAAGCTCGCTCGTCGCCGGATTCACGGTCTGCCACACCATCTGCCACGCCTGCGGTGCACGGCGGTGCGAACCCTCACGCAGAGGCTGCCTCGGCCGGCGGTTCGCCCACGACCGGGCCGACCGCGCCACCCGCCGCCGCCTCACCCGTTCCAGACACATCGGGACCTAGTGCATGCGAACCGTTCCGCGGTAGCGGATTTCCCGCTTTCGGCGCATGCCGCGCCATCGCGCGCACGATGCCGATCCCGAGGTCGTGTTTGGTCGCGATCGTCGTCAGCGTCTCACCCCGCTCACGCATCCGTTCGATCGCCGCGCCCGCTGCTTCGCGTTCGTCGCCCACCCGTTTGGCTTCTTCGCGCTCCAGCTGCGCGTCGGCCTGCGCGCGCAGCTCTGCGCGCCGCTCCTTCTTCCACTCGCCGATCGCGTCGAGCTTGTCGATCGCGTGAAGCAGGACCGTGGCGTCCTTGAGGTTCGCCTTCTCCCGCGCCGCATGCTCCTCGTTGGCGCGCCGAGCCGCTTCCACCGCCCGGCGCCGGGCCTCCGCCTTGGATGTTCTCGCTGCCGTCATGGTCGAGGACCCTAGAAGCGTTCGGCCCGAGCAGGCCACCACCACAGCCACATTCGTCGCTCACCACTTTTTCCTCCGCCCTCCTACCGCCTCACCGTCACCACCCCCAAACCCGCCGTCACCTCACCCCATCGCCAACCACCGCACCCATCGCCACCCACCCTCCTCGCACCCTCCGTTTACAGCTCACCGACAGACCACACACCTCTTGCACTCAGGAGAAGCGCCCCGTCTAAGAGTTTTCTAAGAACCCCCGGTTTGGTGGTGGCTTCGCCGGGCGTGCTGTTCGTAGCGTGCGGCGCATGCGGACCCGTGCGTGCGCGTCATGGTGATGACGCTGCACAAGCTGACCGCCGGGGACGGATACCTGTACCTGGTGCGGCAGGTCGCTGCCGCCGACAGCACCGAGCGGGGCCGCTCCACGCTGGCCGACTACTACTCGGCCAAGGGCGAATCGCCGGGCCGGTGGATGGGCCGCGGCCTGGCCGCGCTGTCGGACACCGGGCGCTGCGAAGTGAGTCCGCAGGCCCGCGAGGAACTTTGGACGGTCGATGAGGGGTCGGGCGTCAGTGAATCGCAGATGCGCAACCTCTACGGGGTGGGGCTGCACCCCAACGCCGATGCCATCTCGACCTACGTCAACGGGCGCGGTGCGGGCCCCGAACGGGCCGCCGGACGCCTCGGACGCAAATTTCGCGTGGTCGACGGCGAACCGGAGTTCGCGCGCCGATTAGCGGTCGCGTTCCGCGACCACAACGCCGAAACCGGCGCACATTGGAACGCCGCCATCGACCCCGAGATCCGCGCGCAGATCCGCACCCGCGTGGCGTTGGATCTGTTCTCCGAGGAGTACGGCCGCCCACCGTCCGACGACCGGGAACTGTCGGGATTCATCGCCCGCAATACGCGCGCGGCCACCACCGCCGTCGCGGGCTACGACCTGACGTTCTCACCTGTGAAATCAGTCTCGGCGCTGTGGGCCATCGCCCCGCTGTCGGTGTCCGAGCAGGTCGAAGCCGCCCACGACGCCGCGGTCGCCGACGTGCTGGAGTGGTTGCAGGATCAAGCCACGTTCACCCGTACCGGCGCCGGGGGTATCGCCCAGGTAGACACCGAGGGGCTGATCGCCGCCGCGTTCACCCATCGCGATTCGCGTGCCGGTGATCCCGATCTGCACACTCACGTTGCGATCTCCAACAAGGTCTCCTACGTGGACGCCAACGGCGTGCGCCGGTGGCTCGCGCTGGACGGTCAACCGCTGCACCGGGTGACGGTGGCGGCCTCGGAGTTGTACAACACTCGGCTCGAAGCGCACATGATCGAGCGCCTCCGGGTGGGCTTCGTCGAGCAGTCCCGCGGGCGGGGAAAACGACCGGTCCGCGAAGTCGACGGAATGTCGGCGGAGCTGATGGCGCGGTGGTCGAGCCGGCGCGTGGCGATCGAGGCGCGTACCGCCGAATTGGCCAAGGCGTTTCAGGCCGCTCACGGACGCGAACCCACCAACACCGAGATCATCGCGCTGGCCCAACAGGCGACGTTGGAATCGCGCGAAGCCAAGCACGAACCGCGCTCGCTGGCCGAGCAGCGCCACGTATGGCGCACGCAGGCCGTGGAGGTCATGGGGCGCGATGGCGTGCACACGATGCTGGCCGGTGTTCTGACCGGTCCCCACCGCGCCCGCAGCGCCCCCGTCGTCGACCGGGAATGGATCACGTCGCGTGCTGGCGAACTGATCGCCACCGTGGCCGAATCACGGTCCACCTGGCAGCCGCATCACGTGCGCGCCGAGGCGCTGCGCATCGCGCGCACCCACGGGGTGGGGCACGATGTCGCACTGGTCGAACGTCTCACCGAAACCGCTCTTGGAGAGGGCTTCTCGGTGCCGCACGCGCGGGTGGCCGATGCTGAGCTGGACGAGCCTGTCGCATTGCGTCGCCGCGACGGTGCCAGCGTCTATTCGCGCCACGGCGTGCAGCTCTACACCAACCGCGAAACGCTCGCCGCTGAGCGCCGCATTCTGGACGCGGTGCACCGCTGCGACGGCCGCGCCGCCACGCCCGCCGATGTGGAGTTGGCGCTTGCGGATTCGGCGGCACGAGGACGCACGCTCAACCCCGGCCAGACCGCACTAGTGTCGGAGATGGCGACCTCGGGGCGCCGTGTCGCACTCGCGCTCGCGCCGGCCGGAACGGGCAAGACCACCGCCATGGCCGCCCTGGCTCATGCGTGGCGCAGTTCGGGTGGCCACGTCATCGGTTTGGCCCCCACCGCCGACGCGGCGATCGTGCTCGGGCAGGACCTCGGAGCCACCACCGACACCCTCGACAAGTACGTCTTCTGCGCCGACCCGGACAAGGCCGCAGCCTTCGGTGTTCCCGGCTGGTTCGACGAGGTGGGTCCGGACACGCTCATCGTCGTCGACGAGGCCGGAAAGGCCGCCACCGCGGGCCTGGACGCGATGATCACCGACGCGTTGCGCAAGGGTGCGAGCGTGCGGCTGGTCGGTGACGACGGCCAGCTGTCGTCCATCTCGGCCGGTGGTGTCCTGCGTGACATCGCCGAGGCCACCGACGCGCTGACCCTCAGTGAGGTCGTGCGGTTCAAGTCGCCGGCCGAGGCCGCGGCCGGGCTCGCGTTGCACGACGCCGACCCCGCGGGCATCGGCTTCTACATCGACCACCACCGCGTGCACGTCGGCACCGACGAGACCGCCGCCGACATGGCGTACGAGGCGTGGCGGGCCGACCTCGCCGCCGGCGCCGACAGCATCCTGCTCGCCCCCACCAACGACGTCATCAACGCGCTCAACGCGCGCGCCCGCGACGACCGATTGGCCGACGATCCCGAGGCCGCACGGGCGGCCACGGTCGTGCTGGCCGACCAGTTGCACGCCAGCGTCGGAGACACAATCCGCACCCGCAAGAACGCTCGCTGGATTCGCATCGGGCGCAACGACTTCGTGCGCAATGGCTACCGCTACACCATCACCGAGGTCCTCGGCGACGGCGGCGTGAAGGCCCGCCACCTGCGCAGCGGACGCATCGTGACGCTGCCCGCCGACTACATCGCCGAACACGTCACGCTCGGCTACGCCGCGACCATCGACTCCGCTCAGGGTCTGACCGCCGGTGGGCGCGACACCACGGGCACCTGCCACATCGTGGGCTCCGACGCGCTGACCCGCCAGCACCTCTACGTGGCCATGACCCGCGCGACCGACGAGAACCACCTGTACCTGTCTACCGCCGAAGGCGATCCGCACCGGTTGCTGTCTCCCAAGGCCACCCACCCCGACACCGCCGTCGATGTCCTGGCCCGCACGCTGGCCCGCGACGGTGCCCAGGTGTCGGCCAGCACCGAAGCCCGCCGCGCAGAAGATCCCGCGACGCGGCTGCAGGCCGCGGCCGACATGTTCTACGACGCCCTCGGCGTGGCCGCGGAAAGCCAGCTGGGCGCCGGTGCGCGCGACCGGTTGGACGCCATCGCCGACGGGGTGATCCCCCGCCTCAGCGAGCGTGAAGCCTGGCCGGTGCTGCGCCGCAACCTGTCCGTCCTGGCCCTGGGGGGTGCCGACCCCCGCGAGCTGCTGGTCGAAGCGCTGGCCAAGGGCAGCGTCGATGACGCCGCCGACCCGGCCGCGGTCCTCGATCACCGCATCGACCCCGCCGGCACGCACTCCGCGGGCATCGGCGTGCTGCGCTGGCTTCCCGCGATCCCGCCGGCCCTGGCCGACGACCCCCAATGGGGTGCCTACCTGGCTCGGCGTGAGCAACTGGTCGGTGGCCTAGCCGACCAGATCCGTGAGCGTGCGCGGGCCTGGACCAATGGCACCGCCCCCGCGTGGGCGCGGCCCCTGATCACGGTGAATCCCGCGCTGACCGCCGAAATCGCCGTGTTCCGCGCCGCGGTGGGCGTGGACGACGCCGACACGCGTCTCACCGGAGCGCGGCAGTACCCCGTGCGGACCCGCGACGTGCAGGCCACCCTGCAGCGCTACGCCGCGGCCGACATCGGGCGGCGCAGTGCCGACACGACGCGCTGGAACGAACTCCTCGACGCGATCGACCCGCGCGTGCGCTCGGATGCGTACTGGCCACAGCTGGCCGCCCAACTCGCCCAGGCCACTCGCACCGCTCCTGATCTGCGGCAGATCATCACCACCGCTGCGCGCCAGGGCCCGTTGCCCGACGAGCTGCCCGCTGCAGCACTGTGGTGGCGCATCGCGGGCGCACTGTCGCCGACCGCCACGTTGGCCACCACGCATTCGCGCCTACGGCCCGCCTGGATCGTCGATGTCGACGCGGTGTTCGGGGCGGCGCTGACCGAGACCATCACCTCCGACCCGGCCTGGCCGGGGCTGGTTGCCGCCATCGGCGCCGCTGACCCGCGCAAGTGGACACCGCGGGACCTCCTCCACGTCGCCGCCGAGCATCTCGCCGACGCCGCCGACGCCGACCACCCCATTCCCCCCGGCGACTACGCGCGGCTGATCACCTACACCGTCGATGCCTTCACCCACCGGCTGCACGCGCGGTTCGGCATCGACGACGCGGACCTTCCCACCCCCGAGGAGGCACCGCCGCACCCCGACGAGGAAGCGCTGTACCCGCCCGACCCGGAAAGCCCCTACCCCGACGTCGATGAACCGTCACCCTTCGACGACTACTTCGACACCACGGCCCCCGACGACTGGCTCGAATACGGGCCAGATGAATTCGACGGACTGCAATTCGAAGAATTCACAGCAAACCGCCCCACACCGGAATTGGGCATCACCATGGAATTGGTCAATGAATTGCAACAGGAATACCGCGAGGTCTGCGCAAACCTGAAAACCCTCAGCACGGACATTCGCGCCGGAAACGGTCCAGCCATGCGCGCACTGGCCGACGCGCTGCTCAAAATGCGCCAGCAGGTCGACGCCGATCGTCCATACGCCCTCGCCCTGGCCGCGGTCATGGAGCAGTGGGCCGACGCCGACGCCGCCTACAACGACATGCTCCGCATGGTCGAACACGCCCGTAACCGGCTCGACCTGCTGCGGGCCGACCCCGACGTCGACGAACTCGACCTCGCCTCAGCCCGTCAAGACGTCACGTTCTACACCGGCCTGCTGCCCGATCAGCCGCCGGCACTGCAGTTCCAGCAGGCCCTAGCCGACGCGCAAGCCGCGCGCACCGCGGCCGCAGGCGGCGGCAAGATCGTCACCGAACACGACATCCAGGCCGCGCGCGCCGACGCCGAGCGTGAAGACCTGTCTGCCCGCGCGCAGCTGCGCGACCGTCGCCAGGAACTGCGCCGCGAACTCGGACGCGCCGAGCGCGACGTCGCCGCCGCCTTCGCCGCCGGCCAGACCGCGACCTCCGCGACGCTTGAGCAGCTGCTGGACTCGGCGCGTGACGAGGTGGCGCTGCTGCAGGTGGCCGGCGGCGTCGACCTCACCCGCACGCCCCTGGACATTCCCGCGGCGGCCCTAGCCGCCCACGATCCCTACACCGCCGAGCAACTCAAAGCCCTGGCCGCGCAGCCGTACCGGCTCAGTGTCACCCGCGCCGACGCGGCTGATCACGACACCGCCGCGGCGCTCTACACCCTGCGCAGCACCGCTAACGCCGCCGACCGCAAAGTGCTCTGGCTCTCGGCCACCGACTCGGCGGCGGCTTCGGCGCGCGACGCCGAGCTCGCCGACACCATCACCACGGTCGGCCACGCTCACCAGCAAGTCAGCAACCAGCAGTGGGCACTGCCGCCGGGAGCCGTCGTCGTCATCGACGATCCCGCCGCCGCCGAGCCCGGCCACCTCGTCGACATCGCACGCCACGCCGCGGCCGCGGACGCCCGCGTGATCCTTCTAGAGCCCCGGACCATACGCGGGCCCAGCGAGTCGGCCATGCAGCTGCTCGCCCACTCCCTGCCCTGGCACACCACGCTCACCGTTGCGCCCGCCGAGCCCACAGATCTGCTGCTCGAGCCGGTGCCGGCGGTTGCCCTGGCCGATCGCCTCGGCCGCACGCACCTCAGCGAACCGTGGCGGCACGTGCTCGCCCAGTACGACGGCGCAGCGCGCGCCGTGCGGGCGGCGCACCGCCGCCACCTCGCCCTGGGGTGGCGCACACCCGGCCCGGAGGTCGACAGCCCCGAGCACGCGCTGGGCGCGGGCATCGACGACTAGATCACCGAGGGCAGCCGGGTCGCGAGCACGTCGGCCTCACGCAAGCCTTTCCAGCTGGCGTGCCGGAGGCCTTGCGCCGGCGTCCACTCGCGAAACGCGACCTCCCCCACGTGCCGGGGCTCAACCCACCGCCAACCCTGGTCGTCGACCGGCGGATTCACCACCGAGGGCACCCCGCGCACGAGGGGGTGCAGAACCTCGAACAGATGTCGGCGCATCACCGCGCTGAACCCCGTGCCGACCTGCCCGGCCAGCTCCAATACACCGTCGTCGCGGTGCCCGGCCACCAACAGCGCCCCCACTCGCCCCGGCGGCCCCGCGAACGCCACCACCGCAAGCTCCGCAGTCCGTCGCACCGGGCTTTTCACCCACCACGGCGAGCGGCCCTCCCGATATGGGGAGTCCACCCGCTTGGACACGATGCCCTCCATATGGTGCTGAGCGGCTACCTCCAGCATGTCCGCGGCCGGCACACCGAAGAACGCCTTGGGCACCGTTACCACCCCGGTCTCCTCGACGATCAACGACTCCAAGACCTCGCGGCGCTTGACGTAGGGTTCGTCAGTGAGATCCCGGCCGTCGACCGAGAGAACGTCAAAAGCTATGAGCTGCACGGGAACCGAGCGGAGTAGATGGGGCTTTGGCCGCCGATTTTGAGGCCATCGGCGCTGCAGCCGCGTGAACGACGGGCGCCCCTGTGCGTCGAGGGCCACGATCTCGCCGTCGAGCACTACCGCGCGGCCGCCCACGGCCTGGCTCACCGAAGCCAGCTCCGGGAACGTCAGCGACACATCGGCACCATTGCGCGAGAACGTGACGACGTCGCCTCGATCGGCTATCAGGTTGGCCCGTCTAGTTGACTGAACTTCGGCGAGCCTCTCGATGCGAGGAGGGCTGCAGACGGAGGATCGCATTGTGACGGCCTTGGGTCGAGTGGAGTCAGTGCCGAGTGGATTGCCATGGCGGGTGGTCTTCCCCGACGCGGAGCACCGTGGGGCGACGTCGTACCTGCGGGAGCTCGCGGCATCGGATTGCAGTCCACTCACGATTCGAAGTTACGCGTTCGATTTACTGCGGTGGTTCCGGTTCCTGCATGAGCGTCTGATCTCGTGGGAGCGAGCCGAGCGCGTCGATGTCCGCGCATTCGTCGAGTATCTGCGCGAGACGCCGAATCCGCAGCGTCTGCGCCGGCGACCGGACGGGCCTCTGCCCGGCTCCGTCAATGCCGTGACCGGCAAGTCCGAGCTGACCGTGAAGTACGCGGCACGCACGATCAATCATCAGTTGTCGGTATTGTTCGGGTTCTACGATCACGCCTGCGCGGCCAACCTGGGACCTCTGGTCAACCCGGTACCAGCACAACGGACTCGCGGAGGCGGACGTCCGTACGCGCACCACAATCCCATGCAGGACTTCGTGATTCACAAGCGTGCGAACTACCGGCAGAAGACGCCGCGCCCCGTCTGGCGGGGGATCCCGGACGAGGCCGCCACCACGTTGTTCGCAGCGTTGCGCAGCCACCGCGACCGGGCTCTGGTCAGCTTCTACCTGTCGTCGGGAGTCCGGGCTTCGGAGTTGTTGGGACTGTGTCACGGCGACCTCGATGCCGGCCGTTACACGATCACGGTCACCAGCAAGGGCAGTCGGGCGCGGGAGGTGGTGCCGGCATCGGTGGACTCCTTCGTGTGGCTGGCGCTCTATCTCGCTGAGCAGCAGCCGCCAATGAGTCCGGGCGGTCCGGTGTGGTGGACACGGCGATCCAAGTCGGCACCGTTGAACTATCACGCTATGCGCGCGGTGCTTCGCCGGGCGAATGACGCGTTGGGAACGAACTGGTCGCTTCACGATTTCCGTCACACGGCGGCGGCGCGATTGCTCGCCGACCCGGCGTTCACGTTGGTCGACGTACAGACGGTGCTGCGGCATGCCAGCGTCACGACCACACAGATCTACGCCCAGCCGCGGCTGGAGGATTTGGTCGGCAAGGTGCTCGAGCACTACGCCCGTCCGCCAACATCGACGCCGACTATTGAACCGAGCTATGACGCGGCCGCGGTCCGCGAATTGTTGGGACTTCCGCCGTCGTGACCATCGAGGACGAGGACACCCGACCGCAGCCGCGGCGGCAGGCCGCCGCGACCCGTGCGGCGGCGGCCCCGTCGATTCAACTGCTGTCACGGCCCGACTCCCCTCACCTAGCAGCGATCCCGCCGGACGATCGGTTTGGTCGGACCGGCAAATTGCGAATCATGAAGGGATGCGACGCAAGTCAGCCGCCTCCCGATCTACCTGACGATGCCTCTGGGTCCGTGATGCAACGGCACACCGTCGAAGAATTGTGTGAAGTGGTCGATCGGCACCATCGCTCCTCCAAACCTCCGCGCCGACAGACAATCGTTCGTGGGACGCGAGCGCTACTAACCCGACTGATGAGCTTTTCCGGTGACACGTGGGAACAACGGTGGCTGGCCAGCGGCTCGGACGCCGCGCCAAGGACCTGGATGGACCATCAGGACCTTCCGCATTACGACCACTGGTCACCCACGCTGATGGGAATGAACTCGCTACTGCAACTCCGGGTGCTACGACCTTCCTACAGCTGGATGCTCGACTCCAGAGCAAAGGTCAACACCGCTCGATTCCTCGACGTCAACGGTGGCAGCGCCCTCGCCGAGTTGCGGCAGCTACCCGAGTACCAAGCAGCGATGCATCGTCATCGGCGCGACGCCGAAGCAGGGCTGGCCAGGGTGATGATCCGCACCGGTCAGACCATCGAGCAGATCACCGGGGATGATCTGTTGTACTACGCCGACGTGGTGCAGACCTCCGGACGCGCACGTCGCGAACACCTCCTTTGGGAATTGCTGGTGCGACTTGGGCCACTGGCCGCGGAAGCTCCGACGCTGCGAGCCGCGTGGTCGGCAAAGGGCAACACCCGTCAGCATTCGGCCGCCACCCTCGTCGACCGGTACGGAATCCCACCCTCGGGCGTGAGGGATCTGCTGGTGGACTATCTCGAAGAGATCCGCCCTGGCATGGACTACGGCTCACTGGACAGCCTGGCCTACCGACTGGTGCGTCTGTTCTGGTGGGAGGTCCTGCAAATCAACCCGCAGCAGGCCGATTTACAGCTGTCGGCAGAGGTCACCACCACGTGGCGCGAGAGACTGGCGCTGACGACTGACGGGCGTGAACGTCGGGAAACCCACTCGATCCTGTTCGCCATCCGTGGCTTTTACCGCGATCTGGCCGAGTGGTCGCACGACGATCCCGTGCGCTGGGGCGTGTGGGTGGCGCCGTGCCCAGTCCCGCGGTCACTCAGTCGTGCAGCGGCCAAATACAAACGGCGCCAAAGAAGTCAGATGCAGAGTCGCACCCGCATGCTCACGCCGTTGCTGCCGACGTTCCTGACAGCGGTTAACAAACACAAGCAGCGCAGTGCGCTGTTCCTGCAGGAGGCTCGAGCAGCCGGCGACCACGATGAGTTCGTGGTCGACGGATTCACGTTCGTGCGGGATTCGCCGCCGGAGCGACTGGCCGTCCTGGAACGGGCTCGCGTGTGGGCCCGGCTCGCTCCGGGTCAACCACGGCCGCTGTGGATCCGCGGAGTGGCGCAACGCATCGACGTCACCTCGGTGGAGGAGGACGGGTTCTGGTGTTGGGCTGTCGCGGAAACACTGCGTCACACGGGTATTCGAATCGAAGAACTCATGGAGCTGACGCAGCTGTCCCTGCGCCACTACACCGCATCGACGACAGGGACGCTGGTTCCGCTGCTGCACATCGTGCCCAGCAAGACCGACTGCGAGCGGCTCATCCCGATGACTCCCGAGCTGGTGCAAATCCTGTTGGAGGTGCTCCGGCGAGCCAAGGACGGGCACGACCACGTGCCATTGTCGGTGCGCTACGACGTCACCGAGAAGATGCACGGACAACCGTTTCCGCACTTGTTCTCTCGCAAGGTCGGAGTGCGTCAGGAAGTGCTATCCGGGCAGTACCTGCGCAGCATCCTCAACCACCTAGCCGTGGTAGCCGGACTCAGCGATGCCGGTCAACCAATCCGATTCACGCCACATGATTTTCGACGCTTGTTCGCCACCGATGCGGTCAACAATGGTTTGCCGCTGCACATCGCCGCTGCACTGCTGGGCCACTTGGACCTCGACACCACCCGCGGATACACCGCGGTGTTCCCCGAGCACCTCATCGCCGCTCACCAGGCGTTCATCGAACGCCGACGGCAGTTGCGCCCGAGCGGTGAAGACCGGGTCGCCGAGGACGACGAATGGTCGGAGTTCGAAAACCACTTCCTGCTGCGCCGAGTGGCGCTCGGCGAATGTCACCGCCCGTACGGAACGGCGTGCGTGCACGAACACGCCTGCACTCGATGCCGGTTCCTGCGCGTCGATCCCGCCCAGTTGGGCCGCATCGACGAGATGACCGAGAACGCCGAGCAGCGCCTCGTCGAGGCCAAGGACCGTGCGTGGCTCGGCGAGGTCGCCGCGCTAGAGGAAAGCATCAAGCATCTCCGCATCCGACAAGCCGAAGCGCATCAACGACTTTCGCAGGGAAGCAACCTGTTCACCACACAGGAGCCACAATGAGTCGGTGAAGCTGCCCGTCATGCCGCCGGTCCCGCCGATGCTGGCCAAGTCGGTCCCGACGATTCCACCCGACGCGTCATACGAACCCAAGTGGGACGGCTTCCGATCGATCTGCTTTCGCGACGGCGACGACGTCGAGCTGGGCAGCCGCAACGAGCGGCCTCTGACCCGGTACTTTCCCGAACTGGTCACCGCGGTCACCGCCGAGCTGCCCGAGCGCTGCGTCATCGACGGCGAGATCATCATCCCCACCAACCACGGGCTGGACTTCGAGGCGCTGCAACAACGCATCCACCCGGCCGATTCGCGGGTGCGGATGCTCGCCAAGAAGACTCCTGCATCGTTCATCGCGTTCGATCTCCTGGCCCTGGGCGACGAGGACTACACCCGAAGGCCCTTTACCGAGCGCCGCGCCGCACTCGTCGAAGCCTTGGCCCACTCCGGTCCCTCAATCCACCTCACACCAACGACCACCGACCTCACGACCGCCCGACGGTGGTTCGAAGAATTCGAAGGAGCCGGTCTCGACGGAGTGATCGCCAAACCGCTGACGATCACCTACCAGCCCGACAAACGCGTCATGTTCAAAGTCAAGCATCAGCGGACGGCCGACTGCGTCGTAGCCGGCTACCGCGTGCACAAGTCCAGCGACGAAGCGATCGGCTCACTGCTGCTAGGTCTCTACACGAATGACGGCACCCTCGCCTCGGTCGGCGTGATCGGTGCGTTCCCCATGGCCAAGCGGCGGCAGTTGTTCACCGAAATGCAGCCGCTGGTAACCAATTTCGATGACCACCCGTGGAACTGGGCCGCGCACGACGCCGGCGAACGCACCCCTCGCAAGAACGAAGCCTCCCGATGGAATGCGGGCAAGGACCTCTCGTTCGTGCCGTTGCGACCCGAGCGGGTGGTCGAGGTCCGCTACGACCACATGGAAGGGGAACGGTTTCGCCACACGGCCCAATTCAATCGCTGGCGAACCGACCGCGATGCGCGCTCGTGCACCTACGCCCAACTCGAGCAACCACTGACGTTCGCCTTGGGCGACATTCTCCCTGGGCTTGCCACCTAGGTCGAGACCGTCGCGTGCTGTACTCGCGCACGAGCAACGCCGTCAGGTATCAGCAATCCGCATTCTGCTGGTGCGATTGATACTATAGGGGGTATGGTATTTCAGAGACGTACGGACACCGAACCGCGCCCTCCCTCGAAGACCAGGCTGAGGAGATCAGATGCAACCAACACGTGAAGCCGGAACGCTCGATCCCGCTGTCGAACTGTGGCTCGATCCGGTGTGCCCGTTCTCGTGGAACACCGCGAGGTGGTTGGCCGAGGTCGCCGAGGCCAGCGAGTTCGACATCGAGTGGCACTTGATGAGCCTCGCGGTGCTCAATGAGGGTCAGACGTTGCCGCCTCCTGCGCAGGCCCGGATGGAGGATTCACGTCGCATCGGCAGGCTGATGGCGGCCATCCAGGGTGAACTCGGCCAGAGCGGTTTGTCGGCAGCATATTTCGCCTTCGGTACGGCCTACTTCGACCACGACGTGGCGGTGGACGAGCACCTCGCCACGCAGGTGTTGAAGACCGCAGGGGCTCAGGTGGCCACGGTGTCGTCCATGTCGGATGCCTCCCTGGACGCGACGGTCCGCCGATCGCATGAAGCCAGCCAGGAGGCGTTGGGGATGAGCGGTGGCAGCCCAATGGTGACGATCGGCGGACGGACACTCTTCGGTCCGGTGCTCACCTCGGTCCCCGATCGCCACACGCATCGGGCGCTGTTCGACGCGATCACCGCGTTGGCGAACACGCCCCAATTCAGCCAACTCGAACGGCCCCGCGCGTCCCAGGGATCGCACTGAGATGTGTCACGCCATCCGATGCAAAGTCTGCCAGAAGACGACGTGGTCGGGCTGCGGTGCACACGTCGAAGCCGTCAAGAAGTCCGTACCAACCGAACAGTGGTGTGACGGGCACGAGACGCCGCCACATCGTAGATCATTCCCGTTCAAGAAAGGTCGATGAACATGACTAAGAAACTATTGATTCTGGGTGCCGGGATCGGTGGCCTCAGCGTTGTCCACGAACTCGTCGAAACCGGGGTCGACCTCGCCGACCTCGACGTCACCGTGATCGACGAGGACTTCTCACACTTCCTCGGATTTACCCTGCCCTGGGTCATGCGTGGCTGGCGTGACCGCGACAGTGTCGCGATCCGTCCGACCGCAGATGCGTTGGCGGACGTCGAAACCATCACCGGAGCGGTCCAACACGTCGATCCCGAAGCGCGTGTGGTGACGCTGGCCACGGGCGAACTGGTGTCCTTCGATGCCCTGGTCATCGCCACCGGCGCGCGAAACGCGATCGGACGGGTTCCGGGACTGCAGGACGCCGTCGACGCGCACACCGCCGTGCACTACTACAGCGCCGACGCCGCCGCCGACGCCAACCGAGCGCTCAGTGAGTTCACCGGCGGCAAACTGGTATTCCTGGTCACCGCGCTGCCGTACCGATGTCCCGTGGCGCCCTATGAGGGAGCGATGCTGGCAGCCGATTTGTTGCACGATAACGGAGTACGGACCGCCACCCAGATCTCGGTGCACAGCCCGGAGCCGCAACCGATGCCATCGGCGGGCCCTTCGCCGGCCCGGAGTTGGTCGCTCTGCTCAACGACAAGGGCATCGCGTTCTTCGCCGAACATGCCGTCGACCGAGTCGATGCCGAGCACCGGACGGTCCACTTCGCCGACAGTTCGACCGCCGACTACGACCTCTTGGTGTTCGTGCCGCCCCACGAGCCCGCCCTGACGCTCGGCGAGCCCGGGTGGATCGGTGTCGACAACGCGACGATGCAGACGCGCTATCCCGGCATCTACGCGATTGGTGACACCACCGCCGTCACGTCCCCGTCGGGACGCCCCCTGCCCAAGGCCGCGATCTTCGCCAAGAACGGTGCGAAGGCCGCGGCGGCCAACGTGCTCAACCATCTCGGTATCACCGATGCCACCAGCGCTCTGTCCGGCGAGGGGTTCTGCTACGTCGACGTCGGCGGTGGTGCCTCAGCCCAGGGCAAGGGCGATTTCTTCACCCTGCCCCACCCCGCGATCCACCTGGCCGCTCCGTCGGTCGAGCTCCATCACGACAAACAGGACGAAGAACGGGACTGGCGAGCGCTCTGGGAATTGGCGGCTGCGCCAACCACGCACTGACGTGACACGGAGAACGTCAGCGGTGAGCGTGCTCGCCAAGGGCTGGGTACCGGTGGTCGTCGTGGTGGCAGTCGTCCTCGGCGGTGTGACCGTGGTCAGGTTGCGCGGCGCGTTCGGCTCCGAGGCGATCTTCTCCGCCTCGGGTGCCGACGCCGAACCCCTTGAACAGGCTCACGTCAAATACGTGACCTACGACCTCTATGGATCTCGTGACATGATCGGAAGCGTCAACTATCTGGACGCGAACGCCCAAGCGCACCAGGCGAACTTCACCGGACTGCCCTGGAGCGTCACCGTCTCGACGTCCGCGCCCGCGGTACTGGCAAGTGTGGTGGCGCAAGGCGACGGTGACTCCATCGGATGCCGAATCACGGTCAACGGTGAGGTCAAGGACGAAGGCCGGGCAGACGGACACCACGCCCAGACCTCCTGTTTGGCGAAGGCCGCGTGACCCAGGACTCCGAGGCCCGTCCGGCGTTCATGCGGTTCATTCGACGCTTTGCGGTACCGATCCTGGTGGCGTGGCTGCTGCTGACCGTCGCCGTCAACGTCCTGATCCCGCCCATCGAGTCGGTGGCCAGGGACCATGCGGTGACGATGTCACCGCAGGATGCTCCGGCGATGATCGCGGCCAAGCGCATTGGTGCGACCTATCACGAGTCGGACTCCGACAGCATCGCGATGGTCGTCCTCGAAGGTGACCGCGAGCTGGGTGATGAGGCGCGTCGCTTCTACGACACTCTCGTTCGCGAGCTGCACGCCGACCCCGAACACGTGCAGCACGTGCAAGACGTGTGGGGAGATCCCCTCACCGCGGCCGGGGTACAGAGTCGCGACGGCAAAGCCGCCTACGTGCAGCTCAATCTCGCCGGGGACCAGGGCAGCACGGCAGGCAACGCCTCCGTCGAAGCGCTGCGAGAGATCGTCGCTCGTTCGTCTCCACCGGCGGGTCTGAAGGTGTACGTCACGGGGCCAGCACCGCTGACCACGGACATGAACCACGCTGCCGACAAGAGCATGCTCATCATGATGGGCGTGACCGGCTTGGTCATCATGATCATGCTGCTGATCACCTACCGCTCGCTGGTCACCATGCTGCTGGTGCTGGTCATGGTGGGCTTCGAGATGGGCACTGCCAGAGGAGTCGTCGCGCTGCTCGGCGCGCACGACGTCCTGGGCTTCTCCACCTTCGTCGTCGCCATGCTGTCCACGCTGGCGATCGCCGCGGGAACCGACTACGCGATATTCCTCGTCGGCCGCTATCAGGAGGCACGCCGAGCCGGCCAGGACCGGGAAGCCGCGTACTACACCATGTTTCGCGGCACCCATCACATCATCCTGGGCTCGGGACTGACCATCGCAGGTGCGACCCTGTGCCTGCACTCCGCCCGATTGTCCTACTTCAAGGCCCTCGGGCTGCCGTCGGCGATAGGCCTGCTGGTCGTCGTCGCGGGAGCGCTGACCGCGGCTCCCGCCGTCGTGGCGGTGGCCAGCCGCTTCGGCCTACTCGACGCCAAGCGGGAGTCGAACGTCCGACGGTGGCATCGCATTGGCACCGCGACGGTCCGATGGCCCGGCGCGGTGCTTGCCGCCACCCTGGCCATCGCCGTCGTCGGCATCGCCGTCGTGCCGACCATGCAGATCAGCTACAACGACCGCTTCTACATCGCCGACGACGCTCCGTCCAATGTTGGATATGCGGCTGCGGAAAAGCATTTCAGCGCCGCGACGATGAATCCCGACATCCTGATGATCGAGAGCGATCACGACATGCGGACCAGTGCGGACATGATCGTCCTCGACAAGATCGCCACCGAGGTCTTCCGGACACCGGGAATTGCCATGGTGCAGAGCATCACCCGCCCCCTGGGCGGGCCGATCGAGCACACCTCGATTCCCTTTCAAATCAGCGCCCAATCGATACCGATCCAGCAGAACCTGCAATTCGTGCGGGACAGGGTCGCCGACATGCTCGCGATGAGCGATGACCTCGGCGCGATGATCAGTTCCATGAAGCGGATCGAGACCTCGCTGGCCCGCATCGGCGGTGCCACCCACCGCCTGGTCGGGGACACGGGCGAAATGAAGGCGACCCTCGACCAGATTCGAGACCACCTCGCCGATTTCGACGACACGGTGCGACCGTTGCGCAATTACCTCTACTGGGAACCGCATTGCTTCGACATTTCCATTTGCTCGGGCGCCAAGTCGGTATTCGAGGCCATCGACGGGGTCGACACGTTCAGCGATGACATGACCGCTTTGATGACCGACATCGGCGATGCCGACGGTGGCGTGTCCGACGTGGTCACCCAGTTTCGACCGATCATCGGTGTCGCGCAGTCGATGCGCAATTCCCTTCTGACCATGCACAGCACCTTCTCGGGCCTCATTACTCAGATGGCCCAGATGACCGACACCGCCAGCGCGATGGGACAGGCGTTCGACGCGTCCAAGAGCGGTGACTACTTCTACCTACCGCCAGAGGCCTTCCAGAACCCGGACTTTCAACGCGGACTGAAGCTCTTCCTCTCACCCGATGGCAAAGCGGCCCGCTTCATCATCACCCACGATCACGATCCGGCGACCCCCGCCGGCATCGCGTCGGTCACCTCCGAACTCGACGCCGCCCACCAAGCGGTCAAGGGCACCGCGCTGACCGATGCACGGTTCTACCTCGCCGGCACCGCCGCCATCTACCGCGACATCCAGTCGGGCGCACACTACGACCTCCTCATCGTCGGAATAGCAGCCTTGACACTGATATTCGCTGTCATGGTGATCATCACCCGAGCACTGGTGGCGTCCCTGGTGATCGTCGGCACCGTCCTGCTCTCGCTCGGTGCCGCCTTCGGACTCACCGTCCTGGTGTGGCAGTACCTGTTCGGTCTAGACCTGAACTGGATCGCCCCGGTCTTCGGGCTGATCATCCTGCTAGCCGTCGGCTCGGACTACAACCTGCTTCTCGTCTCCCGCTTCAAGGAGGAAATGGGAGCCGGGCTAAAGACCGGGATCATCCGCTCCATGGGTCAGACCGGCGCCGTGGTCACTGCGGCGGGGCTGGTCTTTGCGTTCACCATGATGTCGATGGTCGCCAGCGATCTGAGCTCGATAGGACAGGCGGGCAGCACGATTGGCCTGGGGCTACTCTTCGATACCCTCATCGTGCGTTCGCTGATGACCCCCTCCATCGCTGCGCTTCTCGCTCGCTGGTTCTGGTGGCCCCTCAACATCCGCAAAAGGCCGATCCCTTCGGTTCGCGAGCCCGTCTCGCCCAGTGCGCCGTAAACCGTGGTCGATACCCATGCGGGTATGCTGAAATCAACGGACTACTTCGGAGGAACACATGATCGACGATCAAGAAAGCATCGACGCGATCCTCAGGAGGCTGCGCCGCGCCCAGGGACAGCTCAACGGCGTAATCAACATGATCGAACAAGGGCGTGACTGCAAGGACGTCGTCACCCAGTTGGCCGCCGTATCCCGCGCACTCGACCGAGCAGGGTTCAAGATCGTCGCCACCGGGTTACGCGAATGCATCGTCGCCGACCGCAACGGCAACACCGCACCCATGACAGAGGCCGAACTCGAGAAGCTGTTCCTTACGCTCGCGTAGTCGATCTCTTTTTCTAGTCGTGCATGCTGAGTGCACCCACTGCACGGGGATCATCCGCTAAACACGTCGACGAGAGTTCAAAGATTGACGAGCCCAACTAAACGTTGACAAGTTCAGTGAAGCTGGCCGTCGAACTTCCACTCCACAGCCCACCGATCGCCGCTGGGCGGCGGGCCGAGCGTGGCCAGCATCGGCGCCGGCGTCGCACGCCGGCGCACCACAGAACGCCCAGCGGCCACGCATCGACGGTACGCCCGCCGACCGCATCACCGAGACGGGCGAGAGTTCAAGACGTACGTCCTGCTCGGCCCGTCAGGCCGTCGCAACGGCCGTCCGCTGCCGGCGTTGACGAGTCTGGATCGCGCTGTCGTAGATGTCGAGGAACTGGCTCCAGTCGGGAATCTGAACGCGGCGACCCGCAGTGCCCCGAAGCAGCAATTGGGCCTCCTCATAGCTCTGTGGAAGCAGCTCCTGCCAGTCGATGATCGCGCCCAGATGTGATGACTGCGAACGGCTTCCACCGTTGGGCTCATAAGACTCTGTTCGCCGTGTCCCCAGGCCTTGCCAGTGCGACGCCTGTTCGAGCAAGTGGCGCTCATGCGCGCCGTACATCACGACGGTGCCGGGGAAGATGTCGCGCAGCGCGTCGGCGTACTTCGGTCCGTACACGACGTCGAAGTGGCTGGACGCCTGGACGGTGGCCATGATGTTGACGCCCAGACCCGCCGACTCGCCCACGTAATTGAGCAGCGCGGGCAGCGGGCAGGAGTTGCACACCTCATCGAGTTCGAGCAGCAACCGGTGTTCGAGCTGGTGTTGAGCGGTGCGCTTGCGGAAATGGCGAATGATGGAGTCGATCAACGCCACCGCCGCGCCGGCGACGGTGCCGGTGTTGGGTGCGATGACGAACAGGCTCGCGTCGGGGTCGTCGAGCATGGAGACATCGAAGGATTCGATGCTCAGTTCGTCGACCGCGCTGAGCCGGTCGAGATGTTCGGTGGCGCTGAGCCCGAGACGCACCCACGGGGTAACCGCCTTGGAGACGGTGATAGCCACGCTGTCGCGCATGCGGCTGTTCATCGTGAGCACGCGCTGCATGGGATCGGAGAGCATCGGATGCGGACACAGGGCGGCCGCGGTCATCCAGGACGGTGTGGCCTCCAGCGACATCTGACCGCCGCCGGGGCCGTCTTCCTCCTCCTCGACCCCGAGGTTCTCGACGGCTTCGAGGACCCATGGCATGCCCTGACTGTTGCCCTGGGGGCTCGCCGCGTACAGCAGGCACGCCAGCGGGCGGCTGGCCGTCGACTCCCACAGACCGCCAGCGGCCACCGTCTGGCCGCTGGACGCTCCACCGAAGCCGACACCGGAGGTCGCGAGCATGGTCTCGGCGACCGTGAGAGCTTCGTCGGCAGATCCGATCGACGCGGTGGGGTCACTGACCATGGACCGCACCCCTGCCGGCCAGACGAGCGTCTTCTCCGGGCGCAGGTCGATGACCCCGGTCGGGCCCGTGACGCCGCGGCGCATGAGCACCAGTTCGGCGAGGTCCTCCTTGCTGGACACGGCCACCAGAGGTCCGGGATGCAGCACCGCAGCCGGGGCCAGCAGGCGCCGTGTCTTACCGGTGCGCGTGGGTGCGCTGATGGCCAAATGTGGTGCGCCCTGGACCTTCTCGTACTGCTCGTTGTCGTTGACGACCAACCCGCAGTACGGGCTATAGGGCTCGGGCCGCTTGCTCATGGGCTACATCGTGGCGGGCGGCACGCTCAGCAGTCCACCACCAGAGCCGAATTGGCCAGCCGGGACGTTTCCTCAGATGAACGCCTTTTATAGCCGCCCGCGAGTAGCCGTGGTCACTGGGTGTTCAACTGGTGACCCTGCGCAGTTGAACACTCCGCCAAACGCGCTAGGAATGCGACGACCACCACGTGTACAGGCCTTCCAGCGTGGCGGCGGGCTGCGCGGCCCGAACGACGCTGAGCAGCAGCTTGTCGTCGTTGGTCCACACCACGACGGGTTGGCCGCCCTGCAGCCCGCAGAAGACGGTCCCCCGTACAACGTCCGGGCTGTCATTGCGACGCCACGGCCCCGGTGACTGAATGTTCGGCGGGCAGATCCGAGCGATGGAGCGATTCATGGCGTCGGTGAACGACGCGCGGAGTGCCGGCAGATCCCTGCTGAGCGTGTATGTCGACGACGTAGGGCCGCCGAGGTCGACGTTGGGGCCGCACGCGACTGCGGCCGCCGCACCTCCGTCGACCGGCGCGGGGTCGCAAGTCCCTGCGGGGTAACCCGAGGGCAGTAACCGGTCGAGCTGGAGAGCGGCGGGGCTCGTCACCGCCGTCGTGGATGTCGATGTCGATGTGTCGGTCGGCGAATCCGACCATCCAGCAATGAGTTTGAACCAGAGGGCACCGGCGGTTAGCGCTACGACGGCGAATACCGCCCAGAGGATGAGCACCGGCTTCGCCGGTGTGCGCCGCCGCAGCGTTGGCGTCACGCTGATCGGGTCATCGAAACTCTTGCGGAACCCTGGCGTGCGCGGCGGGGTTCCGGGCACCGGTGGGACTGTGGGCGCGCGGCGCGGCGTGAGCGTCGCCGCGGCTGAGGCCGCGGCGACGAATTCACGCGCCGAGCCGTATCGGTCGGCCGGGTTTTTGGCCAACGCTCGGGCCATCACCGCGTCCAGTTGCGGGCTGGCCGCAGGCAGGTGCTCGGAGGTCCGCGGCGGCGGCTGACGCAGATGGGCTAACGCGAGAGCGGTCGTCCCCTCGGCGTTGTAGAACGGCTGCTTACCGGTGAGCAATCGAAACAGCGTGCACGCCAGGGAGTAAATGTCGGCGCGGCCATCGACGGCGCCGCCGGTGATCACTTCCGGGGCGGCGTAGGCAAGGGTGACCGCCAGTGTCGCGTCGTCGGAGTCTTCTGCTGCGCCGGCTGCCCTGGCCACCCCGAAGTCGCTGAGCAGTACCTGCTCCTCATTGAAAGGTCCGGGCGCCAACAGGATGTTGGCGGGCTTGACGTCGTGGTGGACGACGTCGCGCTGGTGGGCGTAATCCAGGGCCTTGGCGACCTCACCGACGATGCGCAGCGCTCGTGGCATGGTCATGGTGCCCGCTTGCAGTGCGGCCTCGGCGTCGGTGCCCTCGACGTAGTGCATGGCGATCCAGAGCTGGCCGTTGTCGGCTTCGCCGCGGTTGTGGATGGAGACGATGTTCGGGTGGTTCAGCAGTGAGGCGATGTCGGCTTCGCGTACGAACCGCTCCCGAAATGCCGGGTCGCGGGACAGGTCGGGGTTGAGCACTTTGAGGGCGTCGCGGCGCGGCAGGGTGGGATTCTTGGCCACGTAGACGGTGCCGGTGGCACCGGTGGCCACCAGCCGCTCGATTCGATATCCCCCCACCAGGTTGCCCACCTCGAACACAGACACAGCATCGCCTACCGGCGGGGCGGCGGACCGCTCGGTGCGTCCGGGCGTGTCCGATGCTGTCTCGGTGTCCATGACTGTTACCGGCGGTCGCCGACATGCAGTAGCGCTCGCAGCCGCGCCCACGGGCCCGGCGTGGACGAGTCGCGTTCGAATCTCACGTGCGCGGACTGGATCAGCTCGCCGTCAACACCGGTGTCGATTGATTCCGTGACGTGGTGCCCTTGGGCGGTCAGCGAGCCGACCAGTTGCTCATGGAGTCGATCAGCCCCGAAGCTCCACCAGTCGTCGACTGCGGTCAACACTCGGGTGTGGGCATCTGAGGTGGGCCGGGCCGGTGGCGGGATCTCCGACTCCGGCGACCATCGGACGGTCTCGGCTAGCCAGGACTGCCATTGGTGGGTCAGATCGGCGATGCTCTGATCCAGGCGGGGTTGGCTGCCGACGTGGTAAAGCGCCTGGATGAAGGCGGCACCGGGCAGGCCGTCGATATCGGGGCCCGTGTCCGGGCAGATGTGGGCGAATGCGGCCACGGCGCGGGTGACCGCGAGTTGGGCGTCGAAGTCGGCGCTCAGGGACTGAGCAGGTGCCCCACCACGGCGCTCGGCGGCTTCGCCGACGTCTCGGTGCAGCTGGTCGCTGGTGACCGTCCACCATTGGTACGCGTCCTCGATAGCTTTGAGCGCGGCCACTTCCGCCTCGCGTGCCACGTCACCCCTGCCCGCCGGTTGGAATCCCGGCGGCGTTGAGGACCGTACCGACGGCATCGGCCATGTCGGAGGCGACCACGGTCCGCAGCACGTTGAGGTCAGCGGTGGCTAGGTCGATCGAGGCGTCGGCGACGACCCGCGCTTTCATCTTCTCGACGGCTTCGGACATGACGTTGCGCACGTAGCGGCCGTTACCGGCGATGTCGATGAGCAGCTCGGTGGGGTTCTTGGGGTTGTTGCTCAGCGTCGAGGTAAGCCAGGTGGTGTATCGGTTGAAGGTGTCGACCGCCTCGGGTGCAACGAGCACGCGGTAGTTGTCGGCGAACAGCGCGGCGATCTGGCTCAGCTCGTTGGCGCTGTAGGAGCTGAATTCGAGCTGGGTGGGGAACCGCGACCGCAGGCCGGGGTTGGCCGATAGGAGGCGGTTCATGTCGCTGGCGTAGCCGGCCAGGGCGACCATGGTGTCGTCGCGGTGATCTTCGGCGAACTTCATGATCACGTCGAGTGCGATGCGGCCGAAGTCGCGCTCGTTGTCTTCCTTGTACAGTTCGGGGGCCTCGTCGACGAACAGGATGCGACCTCGGGCACGGTCGAGGGTGGCGCCGGTCTTGGCCTCGGTCTCGCCGATCACTCCACCGACGAGATCCTTGCGTGAGACCTCGATGAACTCCGGCGAGGTGAGGATGCCGAGGCCGAAGTACATCTTGCCCATCACGCGTGCGATGGATGTCTTGGCCGTCCCCGGAGGGCCGACGAGGGTCAAGTGCAGGGCGTTGCGCTGCCCGACTCCCTCCCCGCGCGCGGCCATCGCCCGGTCGTAGTTCTGCACGTTCTTGAGCTTGTTGACGTGGGCCTTCACCCCGCCCAGCCCGATGAAGGATTGTAGGTCGCGCTCGGCCTCCTCGAGGACGGTGGCGGCGGCCTGGGCTTGTTCGGCTTGCCGCAGCTCCTCGGTGCTCGGACCGGACTGCGGGTCCCAGCGGCTGGTGCGCGCGGCAATGGCCTCGGCGGTAGTGGTCTTGGGTCCGAACGTGGTGTCGGCGAGAGCCGAGGACGCGTCGGGCAGCATGCGGCCGCCGACAGCGGCCATGCCGAACTCGGCACGCGCGTCGTTCTCGCGGCCGAGCCAACGCAGGGCGTATCCCCGGTACAGCGCCGCGATGGCAGCGGCGTGGGGGCTCACCTGATCTGAGGGCACACCCTTGAGCAGGACCAGCCCGGCATCGAACTCACCGAGACCCACATGGGCGATCCCGGCCATCAGGTCGGTCGCGGCATCCACGACCCGCAAGGTCCCGCTGACGGGACGAGCGGCCCAGTCCAGCACGTCGGTCCAGCGTTGAGTGACGTAATGCAGGGTGGCGCCCAGGCAACGCCAAATGGGCGACTGCATGGGCTCGCGCGCCGTGTCGAAGGATTCGAGCAGCTTCTCGGCGGCGTCGTAGTCCTGTTGGCTCAGCAGTGCCGCGATGTACGCCAACGTGATCGACGCCGGAGTGTAGGGGAACACCTCGATAAAGCCCGGCGAGGGCACCGAGGCCTCCAAGGCAGTGTCCTGCAGGCCCAGGCGACGCGTCTCGCGGTGCAGCGTCGCGCTGGTGTCGTGGGCGTGACGCAGCGTCTCGCTGGAGTGATCACCCGTGGCGATCAGTCCCAGCCACGCGTCGCACATGCCGGGGTCCATGCTGACCGCCCGGCGGAACCGCTCCCGCGCGGTGTTCGGGTCAGCCGGGTTGCCGAGCAGGCCCAAGGCGTCGAATCCGGCGTCGAGGTAGTCGCGCGCAGTGCTCATCGTCTATGACCCAATCTCTCGCGGTGGTCGTGGCGGTCGGGAGGCGCGAAGTGCCGCAGTGTCGCCCTGGCGCGGCCCGTCGTAGTCAATTGTCCCCGCTGAGGCGTCGCCGCCGCGCGCCGGTGCAGACCCCGCTTCGGACGGGCGGCCGGATGTCTGGTTCGCGCCGCGACTGGCCATCGTCGGGGCCTGCGCGGGCGCACGTACGGGTGAGGACGGGGTAGCTGCGGTGGCCGGGCCGGGCTGGCGGAGTGGGGCCGGTGAGGACGTGTCGGCCGACCCTGAGGAGGCGGGTCGGGACGGCGGCGCGCCGTTGGCGTTCTTGCCGGAGCGGAGCACGTGCCCGGTGCTGTTGGCGACGCCAGCCGCTTTCGCCGCAGCCTCGACGGGTACGGCCACCTCGGGGGCAGCCACCTTCACCGCGCCCATGACCGCGGTGGTGGTGGCGGACTTGGCTGCGGATTTCGCCGATGTCGTGGCGGCGCCGGTGTCCGCTCCGCTACCGGTGACCGCGGTGTGCGCCGTGCTCGTCGAGCGCGGCTTGAACCACTCCACCCCCGGTGTGGGCCGGGCCTCTGAACCGCTGTCGGAGTCCTGGTCGCCGGATGCAGCGTCGCGGCGGGCTCTGCGGCGTGCGCTGACCCCCCGCGCGACCGAGCTCGCCGTCTCTTCGCGCACGGCACCGGTGCCCGCGTGCCAGGCACTGCTGATCTGGCGTCCGATGGTGCCGGTGCTGTCGGCGTGGAAGGAGCGGTCGACGAACCGGAAGCCCAGCCACAGTGCAGCCGCGGCGACGGCCATGATGAGCACCCGCGGGATGGCCGTGGTGGTGGCGGCGCCGAAGGCGTCGGTGGTCAGCACCCACGTGATGCCGATCGCCGAGACGGCCAGGTAGACCTCGAACACCATCAGTTGGACGACGTGCATGAAAAGCTCTGTGCCGCAGTGTTTGGCGAAGGCAAGGGCTCGTCCGAAGCCCAGCATTCCGATCAGGAAGGACGGGCCCACCAGGATTCCGAAGTACAGCGACTTGATCCCCACCATCATCGCCGACAGGCCGACGTAGAAGTAGAAGAACGCCACCACGATCGCCACCAGGACCAGCAGCAGGCCGATCGTCGCGTCGGACCCCCCGAGGCGCTGCGCGTAGGCCAGGGCCTGCGGCGCACCGCAGCTGGCCATGGCGTGTGCCGGGCCGGGGCCGTCCACGCCGCCCGCGCCGATGATGGCCGTGTTCCACGCTTGTCGGCATCCGCCGACGTCATCGACCACCATGCCGAAGTTGAGGACCTGCAACGGGTGACGTACCCCGGCGGTCACGACGTTGGCCATCAGGGCGTCGAGCTTGGCGTCCAGCGAACCGCCGGAGGCGAAGGGCGCTCCGGTCGCGGCCTGGGCAATCTCCAGTCCGGTACCGCGGCCCAGCGCCAGCAGGCCGTGGTCACTGTAGAGGTCGCTGATGGGATCGGAGAACACCGTGGCCAGCAGGACCGTCAGGACGCCGGCGGTTCCGAGCATCGCCCACCCTCGGCCGGGCTGTCCACGCAGTATGTGATAGCCCGCGACGGTGACGCAGATCGTAATGGCGATGGGTCCCAACATCATTGAGTTGACCAGGGAGTTCACGGCGTTGTAGAGCGGCGCGGCGAAGGTGGCCACGGCGGCTAGCCAGCCGGTGGACAACGCGAAGCGCAGAAACCACAGCGCCGCGGCCATGATGAAGATGAAGGTGCCTGCAATCATGCCCAGCCACCACGCGGCCGTCGCATTGTCCACGGCGCGTTCCATGGCGGCGGCCATCCAGGGCATCCACGTACTCGGATCGAGCATCGAGATGTCCTGCCCGTTGTTGGTCGCGGCTTCCCGGACCGACACCATCGACAGGAAGTAGAAGGCGACCGGGACACCATCTGTGTCGCGCAGCCCGGTCCAGCCCAGCGCCGCCGACCCGCCGGCGGCCACGGCATTCGGCGCGCACAGCAAGGCCACGAAGGACAGCGTGTAGGTCAGCGTCATCGTCACCACGGCGCGGCGTGCCCGTGGGTGGTCGGCCAACCACAGCGTCACAGCGCCGGAGGTCATGCGAGCACCTCCTCGCGCGGGGTGGAAGTTTCCTCGGGCGGGGTGCTGTCGACGTCGTTGGCGAGCTGCGCGGTCGGAGCGCCTAGGAAGCGGCAGCGCGCCCGCCGACCGCGCTCATCGACGATGAACCCCTCCCCCATCCGCGACGGGTGAACCTTGCCGAAGGCGTCGTCGTCGCTGTCCTCGTCATCGGCCGACTCGGCCGGACTGGTGTCCTCGTAGTAGGACTGCACGACCTCGGGATACAGCGCGGGATCGACACCGGCCCACTCCAACGTCCTGGTCGCCAGCTCCTCGTTGCGGATCGCGAACAGCCATTTCTGGGTGATGAACTTGTCGCCCATCCGCTCGAAATCGCGGTAGTCCTGGGAAATCAGCCAAATGCCGGTGGCGTGTTTGCGGCCCTGACGTGTGATGCGGTGCGCCGTGCGCGCACCAGCGGGGTAGGCCATCAGTTCGGCGGCCTCTTCGAAGATCATCGTCGAGAACTGCTCGCGCCGCAGGAACTGATGGCGCTGCACCGTGTCGATGATCAGCCCGTAAATCGCCATGCCCGCCCGCGCGCTCTTGGGCAGCTTGTCGTAGAGGTGCGGGTTGAGAATGTCGTCGGCGTCGGGCAGGCCCAGCCGGTTGGTCAGCCAGATCGTGGCCAGGGACTGCGACGTCGAGTACGCCGGCAGCGTCTCGTCGAAGATGGCCCGCGCTGCCCGCTGGGTGGCCCAGGCTTCCAGCCGGGCGAGCAGCATGTCGTTGCCGGCGCCGGGCTGGTCGCGCAGATACCCAATCAGTGAACGCATCGAGTTGATTCCGTTGGTGTGACGCATGTCTGGGCTCACCAGGAGGGTGAACCGGTTCTCCAAGTCACTGTCGGCGGGAACCCCGATCATCGGCAGGATGTGGTCGGCGGCCACGTCTCCGGCCTCCTCGAACGGGAACATGCGCAGCGGATCAAGGCTGAACCGGGAATCTCCCAAGTCGACGGTGGTGGTGTCGGTGACGTTGCGGAAGGCTTGGCCCCACTCGCCGTGCGTGCCGGGGTCGAACACGTCGACCTTGCCGCCGCGCAGCACCACCTCGATCCCAGAGAGTTTGGCGCGGTTGGACTTTCCTGCCCCTGGGTCACCGATGACGATCAGCCCGGTGTTCTTCTGCCGGCGGGCGCATCCCTCAGGGTCGTGCAGGATCAAGCTGCGGCGCAACGTGTTCTGGTTCTCAGCCAGCGGTGTCCCGCGGGAGTCACCCACGCGCGTGGAGATCAGTGGTGTGAATCGGCCCCACAGGTGCGCCGACGTTGGGTCGCGGAACTCGTCGAGGTGGGCGTGCTTTTCGCTGCCCGGATTAAACCCCGCCCACAGCTTCGATTGAGCGCCACGCCACCGACTGACGGCGATCTCAGCCTGGTCGAGTTCGTGGCGGACCTGCTTCACCGCGTCCTCGCACACCTCCAAGTTGGGTGCGCCCACGGCGATCAGCGTGGCGACGTCCAGCTCGCGCTCGCTGGGGTTGGCCTTGATCTGCGCGTTGTACTCGCGGGTGTTGGCCAGCTTGATGTCGAGTTCGTCGTCCTCTTCGATCATGCGGCCGCGCTGGCGCATCTGATCTTTGATGTTCTTGGCCGCGCGCGCGTTGAGCGCCTCGGCGCGGTCGGGGCTGCGCACCGTGACGTGTTGCATCCAGTCGATGGTCGCGTCGGTTTCGACGTTGTCGAGCGCATACAGGTAGGCCGCTTTGGTGAACCGCAGGCCGGTGTCGGGAAAATGCGTGACCGGTAGCAGTGCCTGGTAACTCCATGGACCATCGGGGCGATCGGCGTCATATAGGCGCACGACGGGGCGCATCGTCGGCCACCAGGACGACCGCACCGCATTGGCGCCCTCGTCGACTCCGGGGCGCACGAAAGCCGCGCCGGTCAGCCGGTCCGGGCCGGCTGCGGCCGGCGGCATCGGTTCGTGCAGTGCACCGCGAAAGACTTGGTGGCGGTGCTGCCACAGGATCTGCAGTGGACTGGCCGCGCGGACGCTGAACTGTGCGGGCACGGAGGCGACGACCTCAGCGGCCAGGCGCGCGTAGGCCGCTACCGAGGTGTCGGAGTCGACGTCGCGGCCCACCACCCAGTCCTTGGCTTTGGTGGCCGCGCCAGCCGCGTTGCGACCGCCCCGGCCGCTGTCGACGGGGAAGGTCAGCCAGCCGCGCCGACGTTGTTCGAGGAAGACCGGCGCGCCAGCGGGTGCGGCGGCCGGGTTAAAGGTGGGCTCCCACAGTCGGCAGTGCTCCACCCATTCCGATCGGTGGCCGTGGTTGCCAACCATGTTGCGCAGCAGGCGGTTCGGATCGGTGGTGTCCAGTAGCCCGGACAGTGACCATCCCGAGGGCAACGCGCGGGCCAGGTTGCGGTAGTAGCGGCTCCCCCGCTCATGGGTGCGCAGCGGCCGCAGCACCAGGGGCAGCCCGTCGATGAGGTAGTCGGCGTACACCCCGCCGCGGGTGAAACGCAGATTGCCGATCACCGCCACGGGCGGGTCGTAGAGATGATCGACGCGCGGCTGAGCATTGCGAGTCATCAACGCTCCTTGGTGCGCGGGCGTGCCGCGCACGCATGTTTGGGCAGGATCGTGGTCAGGGCGAAAGAAACGCGGGCGGACAGAGACGGCCGCCGCTTAGGCAGCACCATGCGCAGGATCACCGTCACAAGGACCGCCGCGACGACGGCGCCGCCAAGCACTCCGAACCCGGTGCCTTCGTGCGTGCGGAACCACCACAGGGCGGGAAGCACGATCATGCCGATGGCGATCAGCTCGGGAGCGCGGTAGGGGCCGCCGGGCAGCCGGTTACCCGTCGAGGACTCTCCGGCGTAGATCGGAACGTCGCGGATTCCGGTGAAGACCTTCGCCGGCTCTCCGGTGTGGACCTCGTTTTGCACGGTCATCTCTCTTCGTGGTTGCTGATGAGGATGGGCTGGTTGTTCGTGTCGTCGATCAGTTGGGTGGTGCCGTTGACCAGCGCGGCGACGGCGAGGGCGCAAAGCAGGGATGCGCCCAGTTCAGACAGGCGAGACGTCAATGGCCGTAGACCGACACGATGCCGCGCTGTTGCAGCTCCTGGTTGCCCGACTGCTGGAATCCCGCGACGTTGGCGATGATCAGCGACAGAATGATGCCGCCCACGACGGCCGCGATGGCCGATCCGATGCCCTGCTTGAACCCGTTGCGTAAGCCGACCGCGATACCCAGCGCCATCGCCGCGAGGCCGCCTACGACGACCACGATGGAGAAGATTTCCTGGGACATTCCCACGATCCCCTGCGCCGCCAAAATCGTTGTGCCCGACTCGTTGATCATCGTGTTTCCTTTCGTGTGATGCTGGATGGACTGAACCGAAGGCGGGTCGCCAGCGGCGGGTGCTGGGGGGTCATCGCGTTGCGCCGGCGACGGGGGTCGGCGGGGCGTCGGGGTCGATCGCGGGCACCACGTCGATTGCGGCGACCGACCACGCGCCCCCGGTGGCGCGCAAGGTGAGCGGGTACTGCAGCGGCGTCGTGGTGTAGTCGGCGGCCCGGGCGCTCACCGTGACCCAGACGCGCAGCTCGGCGCCTTCGGGTGGGGCGTCGGGAACCTGACGCTGAGCGCGGATGGAGGTCACGGTGGCTGTCGCGTAGGCGCGCAGCGGCCCGAGGCCCGAGTCGACGGTGACGAACCGCTCAATGCCGTTGGCGTCAGTCAGGTAGCACGTCACAAACCCGCTGATCACCCCGGCCAGCACGGCGTCGTTGGTGATGGTGACCGGGTAGTCCAGGGACACGTCGACCCCTGGGGGTGGCGGGTCGCGGCGTGCGGGCTTGGCCATCGCGCGGGGTGAGCTGCCGTTGTACACACTGACCGGCAGCTGGTAGTAGCTGCGCATCGGCGGGGCGTTGGTGTAGGACTGCTCGGTGACGGCCACGATGACGCCGTAGGTGGTGACGTTGGGTGCCGTCTCGCCGACGAACGTCGCCGAGGCGGCCTGCGCCGAGACGATCAGCGGGGAGGTCGTGGGCAGCGACATGTCGCTGGTGTCGGGGAAGCAGCGCGCCACCTCGGCGGCCCGGCTGCTGCTGGCCGTCAAAAGCACTGTCACGCAGTCAATGGCGTAGCTCTCGACTAGAGCGGTCTCGTTGCCGACCGAGCGCGCCGTCACCGCCACCGGTGTTTCGTCAGACGGGAAGACCCAGCGCCACAGCGTGGACGCCCCGCTGATCACCGAGCAGACCACCAGGATGATCACGATGACCTTGGCGCCGCCCTGGCCGGTCGTGGTCAGGCGTCGCCGCCACGTGTTCGTCAATTGCATGTCAAACCGCCTTGTGTCCAATGATTTTGATGCTCGACACCGCGAACGTTCCGTCCGCCGGATCGCGAGAGGCGTCTCCGCCTGGTAGGACGGGCGCGGGAGCGGCCCCACCTTGAGTGCCGCCGAGGATGTCGCCGAGGATCGACGGTCCGGCGCTGGGCGGCGGTGTGGGGGTGTTGCCAGACGGTGCAATAGCGGGCGGGCGGCTGGTCTCCTGGATGATCACGGTGATCTTCGAGGCCAGCACGCCGGGTCGAACCGATTCCACGGCTTCGCCGCGGACATTGCCGGTGTTCTGATTCTTCACCGTTCGGTCGGTGTCGTTGAACTGCCACTGCACCCGCGTGACCACGCGATGCTGCAGCCACGGATCGGGCTGGTCAGGTCCGACGTCGGTCTTGTTCACCGCGCCCGGCACGATCGACACCGCAGTGATGACGAACGTGCGCCCCAAATCGATCTCCAGGACCTGCCCGTCGACCGATCTCACACACACCCACGGGGTGGTCGAGCTGGGGTCGGCTACTGACTGTGCCGATGTGGACCCCGGTGGACAATCTGAGGACGCTGTAAAAGGTAGCGGCCCATCGGTGTTCGGCGGTGTGCTCGGCGGTGCCACGTCGACCGTTCGGGGTGCCACCGGCGCGGCAGTGGGTCGCGGCGGCTGGTCGCTGGGCGAGTTGGCCATGGTGACGACCAGCGTGATGACAGTGCCGATAGCGGCCACAGCGCCGAACGCGGCCAACACCCACGGAGTGAACCGGCGCGGCGGCCCGTCCTCCGAACGGGCGTCGGCGGGGCCGTCGTCCAGTTCCACTGCCGGCCCGCCGATGTCGAGCGGCGAACCGAGCAAAACATCGCGTCCCGAAGCGTCGTAGTCGTCGTCGAATTCGCCGTACCCAGAGGCCGATTCCTCCTCGCCGTCGTCGCCGAACTCCTCCGAGGGCGTCGCCTCCGGCAGGATCTCGTTTGATTCAAGGTCGGGATTCTTGATCGCCGTCGCAGCTCGCGGCGTCCGCACCGTGGTCGAGGTGGGGAGGTCGCCATCGCGGTCGTCGCCGCGGTCGTCGCCTTCGTGGACGCTGATCGCCCCGATGTTCTTGAGCCACTCGTCGTTGTCGATGTGGCCCGTCATGACAGCCTCGCATCGACCACGCCACGCCAACGCGCCATGCGTCGGCTGCCTTCGATCAGATCGACGCCCATCACGGCGGCGAGGGCACATACCGTCGATGGACGCCACGACTGCGGTCGCCGGACAAGGTTTCGCACTGTCGGCCCCCAGATGACGGTGAACGACCACCGGGCCGCGACGCCGCGCCGCAACCGTTCCCTCAGGTTCCACGGCGCGTTCGTGAGAACGTCACGCGCTGCGCACCACTCCTGAAGCTGTTGAACGACACGGTCGTTCGCATAGGTGCTCGGGCAAGAGTCGAGGAAGGTGAGCGCGTCGATGTCCCTCAGCCACTCCTCGGTGTCGGTATGGCTGTGCTGCGCAGCGGTCCGTCCCGGCGCGGGCCTCGACTGCCCCGTCGCGGTGGAGATGGAGGCGTACAGATCCCGCGACGCCGTTGAAAAGTCTCGCCTCGCCCGATGCCAAGTCGTCAGCGCATGCGTCATGGCCGCCGACCCCGATCGCTGCCGGTGGGACGGCTGCCCGCGCGCGAACGCCGGCCTGGCGGCACCGCGGCGCGCGGTGTGAACTTTGGGGCGGTGTCCAGACCCTCGGTCTCGGACGGGCCCCATCGCAGGTACAGGTCCTCCACGGGGCCAGCAGTCGCCGGCAAGGCCGCAGCGCGGGGAGCCGGAATGGGCGCCTGGGTCGCGGGCGCGACGTGCGTGGGCGTCCACGGTGCAGCCGGAAGGACTTGGACGTTCTGACGCGGCCGGCGGTTGCGCAATAGGTGCACGACCAGGATCGCGACCGCGGCCGCCACCAGAACCGGAGTGAGCTGCACGAGTATCTGGACGAGCACGGCGATGACGACGGTGAACCCGACCACCACCCCTGCCGCCACCATCAGCATGGTCTTCACGTCTAGCCTCCTCGGACCGGTCAATGACCAACTATGTCACCGCACCGTATCCACTAGGAGGTAAATGTGTCCACACTCATGGACGACTAAGGGCGAAATATGGTTCTGTTAGCTCATGGAGGTACCAGAGCAGGGCATAGAACGGTTGCACCACTTCGTGACCGAGCGCCGACGCGCATTGGGAATCAGCCGCACGCAGATGTTCGCCCGCGGCGGGCCGTCGCCATCGACGATGAACAAGGCGCTCACCGGGGACCGCGGGCTATCGCGATCGACCCTAGAGCGCATCGATCGGGCACTGGGATGGGCGCCGGGCTCAGCGGAGTCCGTCATGGACGGCGGTACCCCCACCTCGCGCATCCCGGCATCCAGCGAGGCTGCCTGCCCGGCGCACGAACACGTCGTCACCGTGTTGGAAAGCACCCGAACACAGCTGCACACCGCCCTGGAGCTGGTGGAAGGTCTGCTCGGGTCTGGCCATGCCCGCTGAGATCTACGACGAGGAGCGCCGCGCCTGGATCGCCGCGCGTGCCGGCATTTGGATGTTCCAGAAGCGTCGCGCGGAACTGCTAGGCAAACGCATTCGGGCCCGTAGCCGCGCGAAGGTGGGTGCCCGCCCCGACCCGCACGACGACCAGGTGACACCGCCGCTGATCTTCCGTACGTCCTCCACCACCACCGGCGCCGTCGAAACCGGAGTCGCGGCAGCCCTTGCTGCAGCCGCCCCCATCGGGTGGCCGGCCGGCCGGATGCTCTATACCGCGATCACCGGGTTGATCCCCGAGCGTCTGCAGGCCTACCCGATCGCGGCGCTGCTCGGCGCTGCGATCCTCTGCGGGGCTCCCCTACCGCTGCTCTATGACCCCAACCCGTCGTTGATGAGCACACTGATCATCCCGTGGCTGCTGGCCCAGATCCCGGCCACCTTCGCCTCGGCCGCCGCCTACGGTGTTCTCGAAGGGTGGCTGGCCATCGACGGTTCCAGCGACTGGTGGCCGTTGGCACCCGCGCAGCGCGATGTCGACGACACCCTCATCCTTGGCCCGGCTCCCGTCTCCATGCCGACCCTGCTCGATCCCGACCCAGCCGCCGTTAAGCCGGTGTCAGACGCTTTGCGTGTCCCGCGCCGACGACCAGCACCCGTGAACTGGACCCGGCTGGCCATGCCCGCCGCCGTCGCTGCACTGGGCAGCCTCTGGTACCTAGCCGCGGTTGCGACGACCCTCGCCCACTTGCCGGCCACCGCGCTCGCCGGCACGTAGCGGCGCCGTTAGCCCAGGACCGCAGCCCGCCATCTCGGGTGCGGGACAGGCGGGGCAGGCTGGAGGGCATGACGAATCCTGGCGGCCCGCCGACCGATGCGCGCGGCGCCCTGCTGATCACGACCGATTCCTCAGGGCAGGCGGTGAGTTTCGAGCAGATAGGTGTGTTATCGAGTGACGAATACACGCGATTCAAGGACGCCTACAAGCAAATTGCCGGTCTTGTGTTTGGCTCTATTTACTCCTATTTCAGTTCGTCGAAGAGCTTGCTGCGGTCAGCCGTGATGGCAGCAAACCAGGCTTCGGACGTTGGCCTGGTCCAGTTCAACTCGGCTCCCGACTCGTTCGCAACGTGGCTGACCAGCTTGCGCGCAACCGCGCTGTCGCTGTGCTCGTCGGTGGTCTATCACCAGGACCAGATGCTGCGGCGTATCGAGAAGGCCTACGGGGCGAAAAGCCCTGAATACAGCCAAGCCAAGAGCGATTTTCACGGTCTCTACGACGGATTCGCCGGTTATCGGTTCCTGTACGACCTGCGCAACGTCATGGTGCATGAGTCGATGGAAGCTGTCACGGCGGCGGTCAATCAGCTTCTGGTCGGCGGCAAGGTCCAATCGACCTGGATCGTGACCGTGGACCGGTCCTTTGTTGCTCAGTCCGACATGAAGAAACCGGCGAAGACCGACATCGTGGCTCTGAGTCAAAACCCCAGCCTGCTCGACCTGGCCGAGGAGATTACCGAGCCGCTGGCCACGGTGAACAAAGCCATCGAGACCAAGTTGCTGGACAGCATGTCGCCGGCATGTCAAGCCGTGGCGGAGTTCGACGACATGTTCGCAGGTAAGCCCGGCCTGCGTGCCATCGCCAATGCGCCGGGCGCTGTGCCCGGACCCCACATCCCGGCGTACACGCCTTGGTCTCAGCAGGTGATCGAGCTGGCCCGGCGTCGGCTCCAGCCCCCCGGTGGCGCCTGAGGCGGCGACGCCGGCCCTGGCTTAGTCCTCAGTTGAGGAAGACCTGTTCACTGCGGAAGCTCACCGCATCGACGCGTGCGGTGAACCGTTCGGTCTCGATGCGAATCCGCCCGTTGCGCTGGGTGATTCGCACATCGGGCTCGACTGACCGGGCTCCGGCCCCGACGCTGATGCTCACCGGCGCGCCGGGATACGGGTTGCTGGTCCCGTTGTGCACCACCACTGTGGGCGGCCGCGGTGGTTGCGCCCGTAGGTCGGCGGTGTTCCAGATCCGCGAGGAGGGCGCGCCCATGGCCCAGCGGCGGCGCGGGTCGTACACCGCGACCATTTCACCGCTGGCCGATGCGCGGCGAATGATCTGCCGCACCGCCAAGTCGTCGTCGGCGTCGATGACGATGCGCGTGGGCCCGGCAGGATCGCGCAGCGGCATGAGCAGCAGCGCGTCGTCGACCTTGCCGAGCATGACCCCCGACGAGCCGATGGCCACTGCGGCGTCGAGATCGTCGGTCAGCAGGCGTGCCGGCATACCGGTGATCCGCTCCGCACCCGGTAGCAGCGCCGACAACGCCCACCACTGGCGGCCGGTGTAGCGGTTGAGGATGACTGCCGGCGGGGTGAGCAGCGGTTGGGCGGTGGTGAAGCGGACCGTCGCCGACACTGTGATCCCCTCGCTCGAGCGACGCAGGTGTATTGCGAGCAGCGTGTGATCGGAGGTGATCGCCCACATGTCGTCGATACGTTCGGCGTTGAGGTCCTCGGCGCTGAGGTAATAGCTGGTGACGTGTGTTCCGCGGTGGGTGAGGTCCTTCCATCCTTCGCTGAAGGTGCTCTCGATGTCCTCTTGGCTGCCGCCGTGCATGTCCAGCACGGACTGACGCATGTCCTCGGCCGTCATCGGTTCTGCGCGGCAACCACTTTGGCGCAGCGCGCGCGTGATGCGACGCGTGACCGCGGCGACCGCGGCCGCGGCATCGGTGCGCCACATCAGACCCGCCGCGGTGTCCGCTGCACGGGTGTCCATGCGGATGACGAGAAGGGTAGTGCGCTGCCCGGCTGCAGGCCGGTCAGCGAGCAGCTGGGCGTAAAACTGGCCGTAGCTGTCGCTGGCGGTGCGGCGGCCCTGGGCGATGACATCGACGTCTACCCCGAGACCGACGCGCTGCATTTGTTTGGCGATCACGGTCAGCGGCAGCGTGTTCGGGGTTTCGGCACCTTGTGGGCGCAGCAGGGTCGGGATGTAGGGCCGGCCCCACACGTTGACCATGGTGACCAGGGTGTGCCCGTCAATGTGCAGTCCCAACGGGTGGCCGTCGCTGTCGACGTCGACGAACTCGCCGGTTTCGACGCGGTGGTCCTTGTGGCGCAGCCGACCGATGGACCGCGTGAGCCACTGCCAGGCAGTCAGGCGTGCGGCCTTGACCATGAACAGCAGCGCCCCCAGGACCGCGCCGCCAGCCGCTCCTGCCCACCACGGCGCGCCGAAGGCGACGGCGATGCCCGTGCCCACCACGGCGAGGATCTCGGTCGGCAGTGCGGCGCGCAGATCCGCGCGTGCACTCCAGGTGCGTTCCTTCATCGTTGGTTCTTCCTTCGCCAGATAGTCGTTCCCCACAGCACCGCACCGATCAACACCACACCGGCCCCGATCTGGGCGGCCAGCATGCGCGCCGGGCGCGGATCTGGTGCGGGCGGGGGCGGCGGAACGTGCAACGGCACATCGGTCGCCGTAGGCGCCTTGGCCGGCGCCGGGGGCACATCCCAGGTCAGCGCCGCGAGCGGGTCGACCACGCCGTAGCCGATCACGTTGTCGCGCCCGCCGGCCGGCGCGTGCGCGGTAGCCGTGAGCCGGTGAATGACTTCGGCTGCGGAGAGCTGCGGGAACTTCGCCCGCACCAGCGCTGCCACGCCGGAGACGTAGGCCGCCGAGAACGACGAGCCGATGATGGGCTTGAACTTGTCCTCGTCGATCGAGGCGTTGATGACGCTGCCCGAGGTCGACAGTCCAACGATGTCAGCCCCCGGCGCGGCAAGGTCGACCCACGGCCCGTGCAGCGACGCGGCTTGCCCCATGAGTGGTGCACCGAAGTTGTCGGTGGCCGACACCGCCACCACGTAATCGTCGAACCAGGCCGGTGAGGCGATGGTCGTCACCTCGTCCCACCCGGACGCCCCGGTCGGCGGCTGCGGGTTCTGAGTGCACCCCTGGGTGCCCGCGTTGCCCGCTGCGGCGACGATCACCGCGTCGCGGTCGACTGCCGCGTAGCGAAGGGCTGCACCCAGCACCGTCTGATCGGTAGGCTTGGTGACCGGGATGCAAGACACCAGGGAGATGTTGATGACGCGCGCGCCGAGGTTGGCGGCGTGCACGATGGCGCGTGCCAGCGAGTTGATGTCGCCGGTCCTGCGCGTCTGCTCCGCGTCCTGATCCAGGCGCGGGTCCTTCAAACCGAAGTTCTGCGAGCTTTGGCGTATCGCGAGAATCACTGCGTCCGGGGCGATCCCGATCAGACCGTCTGGCCCGCCGGTCGGCGGTGGCAGCTGCGGCATGGGCAGCCGGGGCGCTTGGGCGACCGGACCGCTGGGACCCCAGGCCGGGGGCGGCCCTGGCGGCAGGTCTCCCGGCGGCGGGGGCGGCTCGGCCGGCGGGGGCGGCGGAGGCGGCGGCGCGGCGGTGGTCTTGGTGACGGTGATCGTCGGCGGTGGTGGTGGCGGCGGGATCGGTTCGGGCGCGGGAGCTGCGGGGGGCGGCGGCGCGACTTGGGCACCTTCCGGGCGCACCGGCAGCGGGGCTCCGGAGGGTGAGGCCCCGATCAGCGACGCGACCAGGGTGCCGTGGGCGTCGCAATCGGCCAGGCCGTCGCCGTACTGGCCCATCACGTAGTCGCCGCCGGCCACCAGATGCGGCAGGCGCGGGGAGGGCGCAACTCCGGTGTCGATGACCGCGACGACCACTCCGGCCCCGGTCGACTCCTGCCACGCCGCGGGCATGTCGAGCAGCGGCAGCGCCGGGGGCATCTCGCGAAGATCGCTGCCCGGCATCACGCCGGTGAGGGTGCAGGCGCGAGTCTGCTTCATCGGCCAGTCCGGGCCCGGTGCGGGATCAGCCGGCGGCGGGCCGGGCGGCACCACTGGCGGGGTGACCGCCCAGCTCGCTCCTACGCTCGTGGCCGCCAGCAGCGCGATCGTTCCCGCCAATGCGGCCCCGGCGCGCGCGCGGACGCGAAAAGGCCTGCGGCTCATATCCCGTGCCTGACCGCATTGCGGATCACCGGGTACAGGTTGAGTAGCCACAGCGCCCAGGGCAACAGGGCCAGCAGAAGTACGTACTCAATCATCTCGACAAATCGCCGTATGGGCGCGGTGTATTCGCGGAACGGCATCACCAGCGCCGTCAGCAGACCCGTCACGGCCAGTCCGAGGGTGACCGCGACGCAGATCATCGCCACCTTCAAACTGGTGGCGTCGTTGGCGGCGTAGCGGCCGATGGTGACCGCTGCGGCTCCCACCCCCGCGGTCAGCAGCGTGACGGACTGGTAGCGGTCCACGAAAGAGCGTGAACGAAGGACCAGGATGACCGACACCGCACCGACGAATGCGGTGTAACGCCACCCACCGGGCTGACCGGGAACCACGGCGTAGCGCGCGGCGACGACCGTCACCACGGCCAGGCCGATCATCAGCCCGGTCATAGTGTTGTTGCCGCGCATCACCCAGTTGCGGACCTGCTCGGCGGTGGCCACCCCGGTTGGTCCGACTGGTGACACGGTGTCGGCGGGCTGGCCGGGTAACCGCTCGAACACCCCACGGTTGGTCACCGAGGGAAACAGCGGTGTGGGCACACCGGCGGCGGCCACGGCGGTGCTGGTGGCCCAGGTGACCGCGACGATTACTCCGATAAGGGCAATCACTGCAACACGTTCAGGGCGGACCTCCCATGTGGAGGCAGCGACGACCGAGGCGGCGAAGGCGAACATGCTCACCGTCAGGATGGCGGCGATGGCCACGATGTGACGGCCCCAGATCGAGGCGAGAATGATGACGCCCACGATTACCGCGACTAGCGGCGCCGCCACGTGCCAGAGCCCCGGTGTGCCGGGCAGCGACATGGCTGCCGCCGCGGCCGCGGGAAGTAGGGCGACCCAGGACAGAGCGTGCCCGGCGGCGCGGCGCTCGCGCCCGGCCGCGGTCGAGGCGTCCGCTCTCGACAGCCCCCGTGATGCGGCCACCAGCGCCACCAGCATCCCCCAGGCCGACGCCGCGCCGACCCAACCGTAGGGCGCGTCGGTGCCGCCGCTGCTCCACCACCAGTTGACCAAGATGAGACAGGCCCACCCCACGACCCCGGCGGTGAGCCAGCTGGCCACCTTTCGACCCACGTCGGGTGTCATGGTGGCCAGCAGCTGGTTGGCCGCGCGGGCGATGGCCGTCGACACCATCTCCGTAACCGGCTCGTAGGTTTCGGCCGAGGCCGCCGGCAGGAGCCACAGCTGCTCCCCGTCGAGGACCCCGCACTCATCGAGGGTCTTCTGCGGGTCTAACGGCTGGGCGTCCGCGCGGCACAGCCGGTAGCTTTGCTCGGCGTCGAGCAGCGGGCGCCCCCGCTCCCCCAGCACCTCGTTGACCCGAGCCACTAGATCCTCGGTCACCGCGATCAGCGCGACCGCCGCGGGCAGCGAGTAGTCGATCTCGAAGTCCTCACCCACCAGTAGCGCCACACGGCACAGCGCGGGAGCCGCGGACTCCGCGGGGCTCACTGCGCGCCCTCACTGCTGTTGAAGCCCGAGGCCAGACGGGCAGTAATCTCCAGATAACGCCGCCGGGTCTCCGGGCGAAGCTCGTTGATGTCGATCACTCCCGCCGACGCGATGTGCGGGTCGAACGGAACCACGAACACCCGCTGCGGGCTGACCCACCGAGAGAACTTCTCGACAAGCGAGTCGACCAGCTTGCGGTGAGCCTTGCCGGACTCACCGCGCACGTCGTTGATGACGACCACGGTGCGCTGCAGCAGCCGGTGATAACCGGCCTCGTAGGCCCAATCCATCAGCTCGGCAGCACCTTTGGCACCATCGGGTGCCGTCGAGGCCACCATGATCAACGCATCCGCGCGGCCCATCAGGCCAGGGATCACCGGATGGTCGACGTCGGTGCCCGAGTCGCTGATCAGCACGCTGTAAAAGCGTTGCAGCACCGCGTGGGTATCGGTGTAGACCTGAGCGGACAGAGGCTGGCGGTCGGGCTGGTACCGGTTGCCCAGCACGTCCAGGCCCGCCGCCTCGTTCATGCCGACGTGAGAGCGAATGTCGCTGTACCCGTGCAGGTTCCGGTCCGCAAGCACATCGGTGTACGAGTGCGTTGCCTGCGGGTCGATCCGGTCGGCGAGGTTGGAGGCGCGATCGGGATTGGCGTCGATCGCGATCACCTTGTCCTTGCGCAGCGCGGCGAACGTCGACCCGATCGCGGCGGTTGTCGTGGTCTTACCCACGCCACCCTTTCCGCCTAGTACCACAATCGAATAGGTGCCTCGCAGGTGGCCGGCCACGGTCGCGTTGAGGTTGCGCAGCAGTTGCTCATCCGGCGACTCGCCGGTGTTGATGAGCTTGAACGTCCCGTAGTACAGCCACTTTCGCCAACCCCGTGACGAAGGAATCTTGCGTGGGGCGTTGAGTTCGGACGCCGAGATCTGCTCACTGCGCAGTTCCGAGCCACCAGTGCCCTGAGACCAATTCCACTCCGGCGGCCGAGGCCCGACCGGCTGGTCGGATTCGACGGGCCGCATGTCGGGGCCACGCGGGGGTGCCGGAGGCTGGCTCGCGCGTTGCCATCCGCCGGGCTGCGGCGCCCCGCCATGCTGCGGCGCTCCGCCGGAAGCCGGCCACCCGGCAGGCGGGGGCGGTGCGGCGTTAGGACCCAGCGCATTTCGCAGCGACTCACGCGAAAGGAACTGCGTGCGTTCCTCCGGCGGAACCGGGCGCGGGGTGGGCCGCCCTGGCGGTTCCGGCTGCGGGCGCTGCTCACCGGCCGGCGGCGCGCTGGGCTGCGGGCGACGCGACGGCACCCCCTCCGCCTCACCGGGATGACGCGGACCCTCGGCCCCGGCTGCCGGTGCCCCGGTCGAATTCACCTCTCGTGTAACCTCATTCGACGAATCGGGGAATGCCGGAGCAGACTGCAATGGGTTCGCGTCACCGCCCTGGAAGGGCCCTTCCAGCCTCTGCCCCCACGGTGGCGGGGATGCCGGAATGTCGGGACTCGGCGCGGGCCCGGTAGGACTCTGCGATGATGCGCTGTTGTGCCACGGCGGTGCAGGGCTATCGCCGGTGGCGCCGGTGGGCTGGAGCGGTTGTCCCCACACGCCGCCCGTGGGCGTGGGCGGGTCGACGTGGTGGCGGCCGCCGGCAGGGTCGCCGCCCGGATCTTCTGCAGCAAATGGCCTCTGTGGAGCGCTCGGAGCACCAGGCGCCGCCGGGTCGCCAGCGTCGGTGGTGCCCGGCGTACCCGTGTGCGCCTCGTCGTCGTCGCGGCCTGAGTTGCTCAGTCGCTCGAAGAATTGTTGATCTCTGGACTCGGTCATCTAGCCCCGCCCTCCTGCGATCTTCACCGGGGAGCACCTTCAAGGCTCCTCGAATCGGCGAATATCACCGTCGCAGAAAGACTACCAACCACACATTTCAAGCGTCCACGACGTTAGGCACATCAGTGTGCGTGAAATGTTTGAATTCTTTGGTGGTGCTCCCAGTCCTCGCCACTGGGCAACTGCTTCAACACGTCGCTGACGGCCCGCGACACTCGCGCCGCGGTACCGGGGAACAGCATCGTCCAGCTCTGCTGATCATCGGTGGTGCTCGAGGAAATGACTACCCGGCCCATCAGCGAGTCGACGACCATCGCTCCCGTGGTGGCAAACTCGGGGCCGTCGATCGAGTATTGGGTTGCGCCGATGGCTGCACGCACCGCGCCGGTGTCGGACACGGCGACGATCACGCGGGCCTGGCGGGCAGTGAGGCCCAGCTTGAGCAACTCACCGATGACGTCGTAAGCCTGCGGATCGGCCTGCCAGCTGCTCAGCACCGATTCCAGCCGCTGCGACTCGATGTTGACGCCCTCGAACTCGGCGGGCGACTCGTCCCCGAGCAGGTCGTTGACGGCCTGAAAGACCGTGGTGTCGCCCTCCAGGGGGCTGACGGTCACCTCGTCGAGCGGCTCGACGCCGCTTCGCCACACGCGCGCTGCGACAACCCATTTGCCATCGCGGCGGCAGAGAACCGCTGCACGATCGGCGGATTGGTGTGCGCGCCATTCGCGTAGCGCGGCCGCGGCGGCTAACGGTTCCTTGAGCGGATCTGCCGGCGGCGTGAAAAGTTCTGGGGGGCCGGTGAGCCGTTCGGCCCGCTCGTCGGGGCGAGTCACCCTGATTGACACGTCGATGTCGCATCGGCCCAGTGTCACAAGCCATTCCTGCACGTCGGCGTCGAGTATGCGGCCCTGGCACACCCCCGCCTCTTCGAGGACCTGCAGGCCCGGATGAGAGGCCAACATGGCCTCGGTGTCGCCTACCGGGCGCACGCGCAGCGCTGCGGGAAGCCGGGTGACGCCCGAAAGCGCAGCTGTCAACCACAAGCCTTCCGACGTGGTTGACAGCTGCGCTCCCATGGTCAGTCCGTGCTCAGATCCCGACGAACCGCGCGGCGCTAGACGCGTCGCCCTGATCGGTGTTGTGCACGGCCCCGCTCTGCGCATGGCCGTGACGGTTGATCGTGTCGAACACGTTCTCGTAGGCCACGGTGACCGAACGCTGCGCCTCGGCGTAGGCATTCGCGCCCTTGTCCTGCCAGAAGTCCGCCGTCTGCGCCAGCACGCCGAGCGCCTGCTGCTTCAGGTCGGTCATGTGATTGACCAAGGCGTTCTGGGCTGCCACGTGGTCCATCATCTTGGCCTGGTCGTACCGCATTCCATCGCCACCAATCATGTTGGGGCTCCTTTCAAAGTAGTTGTCAGTACCTGGGGGTCTAGGTGGCCTGGACGCTGGACAGGCTGGTCTGGTTCTCGTGCTCCACGCGGTCGTACTCGTCGGCGCCGGACCGCAGGGCCTGGATGACCTGCTCGAACCGGGCGGACACGTTGCGTCCGGTGGTGGCGACGTCCTCGGTCGTCTTCATCGACGCGAACGACGCGAGACCCTGGAACGCCGAACCGCCAAGGTCCTGGTTCATCGACATGTAGCGGCCCAGCGAGTTGAGAGTCTCGGTCTTGATGTCATCCAGCCGCTGCGCTGCCTCGCGCATCTTGGCTGAGTTTGTCTGAAATGCCATGCTTCACTTCCTCTTTCGGTAATGCCGTCAGGTTTGTCTGTTCTGGTTTGATGTCATGTGTAAGGCCGGTTGCCGCCGGGCGATCACCCTCCCCCGTCTGTGTAGACCACACCGTTGGCGGTCAGGATGGGGATGGCATCCGCGTCGTCGAGGACCACCGACAGCGAGGTGTCGTCTTGCCCGCGGCTCGCGTTCTGGTCGCGGCGCTGCCCGGCCTGGGCCGCACCCATTGGCATCATGCCCATACCGGAGCCCATCGGGGCTCCTGTACTTGTGCCGGGCATGCCGACCCGAGCACCCGCGGTGGGCTTGTTCTGCCCCGCCGCGCCCGATCCGTCCACAGCAGCCGGCCCCCACCAGGCCGAGGGCGTCCCGATCGGGCCGCCACCCATGCCGACGCCGGCAGGTTTGGTCAGTGCAGCCGTCACCGGGCCACCGCCGGACCCGAAACCTCCGCTCACCCCGTTCATCGACGCGGCGAGGTTGGCGCCCGGCGCATTGGCCGACAGACCGCCGAACGGTCCACCGCCCATCCCGCCCATCGACCCCATCAGGCCGCTGAGTTGGCCACCCATCTGCATCGGGGCCTGCGCAAGCTGCGAGAGCGGTTGCGTCATTCCCTGCGCCATGGACGGCAGTGAGCTGGCCATGCCCATCATCGACTGGCTGGAGCCGAGAAGATCGCTTCCGCCCGGCTGAGTCAGCTGGGGAGCACCGGTCGTGCCCACGTCACCACCGTCAGTACCCGATTGGCCGGTGGCCGCGTTCGTGGCGGCCGACAAGGCAGCGGGCGCGGCAGAGGCTACTTGTCCGGCCGCCTGCAGCGGAGCGCCGAGCCCCTGGGTGGCGGCCTGTACCCCGGCCTGTGCGCCTTGAGCGCCCATGCTCGCCATCCCGGCGGCCAGCGCCGCGGGGTTTCCCGCGGTCACCATCGGTGGTTGCAGCGGGGTACTCAGCCCGGCGGCTATCCCCATTCCGGCTGTGGCATACCCGGTCATCGCCGTCGCGTTCTGCGCGTGGAACTCGCCGTACTCTGTGTCGGTTTCCAGGATGGCCGGGGTGTTGAAGCCCATGAAGTTGGTGGCCTGCAGCGTGGCTTCCCGGACGCGGTTGGCGATGCACACCGGGTAAGGAATCGTCGCGGCCACGGCCGCCGAGTGCGCGGCGGCCGCCTCGCCGATCAAGGCCGATGCCTTCTCGGCGTGCGCGCCGGCCTGGATCTGCCACTCCGATTTGGGCACCGCGGCGGCCAGCATGGCTGTGCCACCCTGGCCCCACCAGCTGCCGGTGGCGGTGGTGGCCGCGGTGGTCATCATCTGGGCACCCTGCTCCATGTGAGTGACGCCCGCGGCTTGGTAACCGGCGATGACCGAAGCCATGGCGGCGGCGCCGGGTCCGGTGGTCAACCGGATCGCGTTGATCTCGGGAGTCATGCCCCAGTAGTTGACGGGCATGCGCTCAGAGCAGCAGTGAGGCCTGGTTGACGGCCTCGGTCGCCACCGACATCACCCCGGACACGCCAACGTTGCTGGCGAACATTCCGCGGTCGGCAACACCGGCTGTCGTCTCAGCGAGGAACTGCGCGTTGTGCGCCTGGATCGCGCTGGCCAGTGCCACCGAGACCTCCTCACTTCCCATCGGGACGACAGCGGTCATGGCCGGCGTCGAACCGGCGAGCACGCCCGCGGTGGTCGCCGCTCCGGTCGCCTCAGCTACGGATTGAGCAGCAACCTCAACCGGTTCTACAAAAAAGGTCACGATGAGCCTCCCCTAAAACGCTAGGTACCTGATAAACACGAGACTAGAGCGGTTCGGCAATAGCGGCCACCAGCAGAGCCACATTTCCCGTACACAAATTCGTTTTTCGCCGCTGGTCCGCTCAAGACCCGGACATTTCGTCACGTGCCATTATCTCAGCTACTGGTGGATGGTCCGTGCACGAATTTGAGCGGGTGCGCGCAGCCAGTTGAGCTGCGGATTCCGCAATGTCGCCGATGACCTGTAGACGTTTGCTCAGAGTGTCTGCAACCGCCGACCCGGCCCTGGCCTCCTGCGCGATCTGCGTCAAGTGCTCCACCAGCACCTTCGTGGTCCCAGTCAGGGGATACTCAGCACCGGATCGCAACGTCGGTTCCGCCCCGGCCAGCACGTCGGAGAAGCTGCCCGAGGTCCAGCCCAGAGCGGCCTCGATGCGGCCTCGGGTGACCTCGCGTCCGGGGACCTTCCCCCGGTTGATCAGGTCGGTGATCGTGGATCGTCCGACCCTGGCGATCTTGGCCAGGTCCATCTTGGACAAGCCCAAGTCCAGCCGCGCTGCGTCAACGGCTGCGGCGAGCTGTTGTCCGGAGTCACTCAAGAGGCAACACCTTCGCGATCTGGGCGGGGGCACTCAGGCGGTCGGTCACGTAGATCCCTCGACCCACCGGCTGCCTAGCTGCACGAACCCCCCTGATCAGCTCGCCCTCCATGCGGGCGCCGTCCATGACGACGGTGGGAGCAGTCTGGGAGATGAGTCGCCCGGCAAGCGGCGACGTCATCGCCGGCCCCCACGGGAAGCGACGGCCGACGATCAGGTGCAGACCCACCTCACGGGCGCGGTCGATGTACTTCGTCAATCCCTCGGTCGCGGGGCCCTTGCCGTCTGCGCGGAACATGTTGGCACCCGAACTCCAGCCGGAGACGATCTGCTCGTCGTCGACAAGGACGAAGATTTCCGGCCCCGACCATGATCGGGTCGCCTGTGCGAGTTCCTCCTGCCCGGCCCGCCCACGCGGCATGCGTGGCGCCAGCAGCATGTCGATGTGCCGGGTCATGGCCCGTACGTCATCCTCGTAATAGGTGTAGCCCTCCGACTCCACCCCGTCCTCGCCGACGTAGCGACCCAGGTGCGGACCCTGGACCACCTGGACCAGAGAGTTGCCAGGGTCGATGACGTAGATCTGGGCTTCCTCGGGTCGGTAGCACCGCATGATCGCTCGCGCGACGGCGGCCAGCGAGTTGGACAGGCCGCATTCCGGGTTCCCAATGAACAGCAGGTGTGGATTGCGGGCGAAGTCGGCTTCGGCGGCGACCAGGCCGACCTCGGAGATGCCGAACGGCACCAACCCTGGTCGGGCCTCGCGTTGAGCGGCGAAAACCCCGGCCAGGTCCACCGCGCTCGGCAGCATGCGCACCTGGGCGACCTGATCGACTCCGGTGAGCGTGGCGATCACCTCGGCTGCCTCGCGTGGGCCGATGGTGCGGCCGTCCGGAGCGGTGAGGATGGGCAGGGCGGCCTGGAAGTGGTAGCCCGCCATCGACGTGCCTCGGCCGCTGATCGTCTCAATGCGTGTTTCGGCGTTCGGGTCGTCGGGGTCGGCGAGCAGCTCGCGCGTGCCGAAGGGCACCTTCTTGGCGACCTCCCGGTTGTTCTTCTGCGGGTCATCGTTGGTGTCGAGTTTCAGTTCGACATTGAGGGTGAACGAACTCGACATCCACGACGGGAAGCCCCCGGAGATCCAGCCGTTCGCGGCGATGATCGTGCGGACACCCAGGCTGTTACCGCGCTGCATGATGACGCCCAAGTCTTCGACGAGATCATCGCCGAAGGTCGTGCGGAACTGCTGCCAGCCGTCGATGACCAGGAACACCTCACCGAAGGCGTCATCGGGTACCGTGCCCGCCTCACCACCGAACTTGCGGGCACGGAAACTCTCGATGCTCAGCCCGAGCCGGCTGAACGATTCCTCGCGTTCCTCCACCAGCAGCTTCATTTCCGCGATGGTGCGCTGGACCCGCTCGCGGTCGCCCGCGCGGGCAAAGGAACTCACATGCGGTAGTAACTCGACGTCGTTGAGTCCGGGTCCGCCCATCGCCACGACGACGAATTGCACCCGCTTGGGGTGGTACATCAATGCCGCGCCGGTGATGAGGGTGGTCAGCACCGTGGTCTTGCCGGCGGTCTGGCGGCCGATGACCGCGCAGTTGCCCGAGGAGAAGTCCAAGGCGTACACGCGTTGTGCATGCTGGAACGGCCGGTCTTCGATCCCCACGGGGAATGACAGCCCGGCGGTGTGTCCGTAGTCCTGATGCCAGGGCTTGCGGCGCAGACGGCGTACCAGCTCCTCCACGGGAACGGGTTCCAGTGGGGGCAGCCACATCTGGTGAACCGGCACCCTGGTCTGCTCTTGAAGCGATTTGATGGAGGCTTCGAGTTCGCGGATCGGTTGACCGTCAGCGCCGAGCACGGTGTCGGTGGATTCCACCGGTGCGGCTGTGAGTTTGGGTGCGGTTGCGATCGCCGCCATGGGGGCGGCGGTGAAGACTTCGGGAGCCATGTATCCGGCTTGGGTGCGCACCACTTCGGCGGCCACTCGGCGCGGTGGGTGGTAGACCTTGCGGGCGAATGCCGATTGAAAACGCACCAGGCGGTCTCGGCCCTGGACACGCAGCAGGCCCGCCCCGGCGGGCTTTTCGGGCAGATGCTTGGCTTCGTCGGTCCCGATGATGGCCGTCGACTCACCGGCGTCGAGGGTGCGCAGGCCAACGCGGATGGGGATGTTGGCCATGATGCCCGACTGCATTTCGTGGCCGAGGCGCTGCGAACCGAGGATCATCTTCACGTTTAGGGCGCGGCCCTGGCGGCCGATCTCGTCGATGATCTTCTTCGACTCGGGCGCTTCGATGAACATCTGGGTGAATTCGTCGATGACGATGATGAGCGCTGGCAGCGGCTCCAGTCGCATTCCGAGGTGGATGCGGCGGTACTCGTATTCGGCGACCTCGCTGATTCCCGCTCGGTCGAGCAGTGATTTGCGGCGCTCCAGCTCGCCGTTGATGACATCGCCCATGCGCTCGATCCACAGCGAGTCGTCTTTCAAGTTGCCCATGGCGGCAACGACATTGGGCAGTCCTGCAACCATGTTGGCCGTGGTCTTGCCCTTGAAGTCGAAGAAGGCGAACACCAGCGTCTCGGGAGAGTGGGTCAGCGCGGCCGACAAGAGCAGCGTTGTGAGGAAGGACGATTTGCCCGAGCCCGTCGTGCCGGCGATGACCATGTGGTGGCCCATGCCGCCCTCGTGGGTTTCCTTGAAGTCGATGTAGACCGGGGCGCCGGCCGGATCGACGCCGATCGGGAACTGCAACCACTTCGCGCCCCACGCATTGTTCTCGAAGGGCGGCCCGGTCAGCGTTGGCGCCCACAGCTTTTCCACGTTCAGGTTTCCGGGGTCGTCAATGCCGATGATCTTGTAGAGGTCGGCGTCCACGGAGGCGTCGTCGATGAGGCTGCGGGAGCGTTCCCCCTCCACGCGGTAGCGGGCCATCTTGCGGGCCAGGACCCGTGCGCTGGCCAGGTCCATCGAGTCGGGGCGGCAGAACCATTGATCGCGGTGGGTGACCTCGGTGTCGGAGACCCAGAAAGTGTTGTTGGGCTCGAACCCGAGGCCGCGGCCTGGCTCATCGGAGAGCGCCAGGAAGGTCACACCGGCGACACCGCCAGCGCGGGTCAGCGTCTCCCAATGGCGGTCGTCTCCCCGGCGTCGCCGGTCGTCGATCACCAACCAGTGCGGAGTAGTGCTGGAGTTCGCGCGGAAAGCGTCCCGGCCGTGCAGCTCCGTACCAACCGCGGCGTCCATCAGTTCACCGCTGGTCCACACCATTCGGGTAGGGCCACCGCGGTCCCGCAGCGTGGGATGGGCGCAATGTGGCAGCCATTTGCACCATTCCCAACGGGCGATGTCGTCGGTGACGATCATGATTTTGAAGTCGCGCGGCGAATGCGCCACGGCGGCTTGGCAGATCAGCGCGCGCGCTAGCCCGTAGACCGCATCCATGCCGTCGCGACCGATGAGCGCCATACCGGGGATGTTGCGCAGCAGAAGCGGTTTCGGCGCGTTGTGCAGTTTGCTTTGCGTTTGCAGGAACGCTGAGGACGCGTCATAGGTGACGGGCTCGTAGTCTTCGCGCCGCCCCAGTTCGTTGGTCTCCAGCTCCTTGACGACCTTCGAGGTGCCCAGTCCGAGCCGGACCTGGGTGTAGAACACCTTCAGGACCGGATCATTGGGGGCGCGGCACCACATGCGTGCAGAACCCACCAGCCCGGACAGAAGTGCGGGTTCGGGATGGAGGTACTCGAACTGTGCATGTTGCGCGCGGGCGGCGTCTTGGACCTTGTCCCGTGTTTCGTCGAGGTTCATCGCGTAGTCGCGCAGCGCTTGCTCCATCTGCGGACCCGACATCTGCTTCTCACCGCCGCCGCGGTTGGTGAAGAAGTAGCTGCCCATCGACACGATCATCATGATGGGGAAGAACAACGACATCACACCCATTGTCCCGCCGCGTAATCCGGGCTGGGACAGCATCATCGCCATCATGCCGAGGAACGCGACGCCCATGACCACGGGCAGGATGACCGCGGCCTTGCTGCGGGGGATCGGCCGCGGGGCCTCCAGCGGTTCCGGGATTGTTTCGCGGCCACCCATCGTCGGTGGAACCTTCACGGCGCCCTGGCGGGGCTTCACTGTTGCCATTGCGGTCTACCGTCCTTGCTCGGTGATCGGGGCCGCCGCGGAGCCGGCCAGCGTGTCGTGCATCGTCATGGCCGCCTGTTTCGACAATTCCGGGCCCGCGGGCCACACCCGAAGCAGCGGCCACGGCGCGAGCCGCGGCGCGACGTTCTTGAGTCCCAGCGCCTGCAGTGCGTCATCATCAAAGGGCACGCCGTAGCGGGCGCCGGATTCGCCGATCAGCCAGAGGGTTTCGCGACGGGACGAATCAGCGCTCGCGCCCGTCGTCGACACCCACGTCGCGGAATTGTCGGCCAGCAGAACTTGATCGGCGAGCTTGCCCTGGTCCTGACTGCTGATGACGAGTGGAACCAGGTGGCTCTCCTGCTCGGCTGTCATTGGCAAGGCGCGGCCGACGAGGAGGCGTTGACGCGCCTGCCGATCGGTAGCGCCGCGGTCCCAGGCCACGCACAGCACGGGGTCGGCGCGCCAGTTCACAACCTTGAGCGGGTCCGCTGGGTAACCGGTCACGTCCAGTGCGGTCCGGACCGGGACATCACCTAGCACGTCCGGAGAAATGCGGGGCGGTTGAGCCACGCCGAATGAATCGCGTTGCCGCAGCATGGCAGCGACCACCGATGAGACTGGTTGCACGCCGTCAACGAGCACGACGTAGAACTGATCCTTGCCCGAGGCGACGTCCTGGGACACCACCACCGAGCCGTTCACCAGCGGCGCTGGCGTACCGAGGTTGACGGTGCTGGGCTGGCCGGCGGCCGGCACCGCGGGGACCACCAAGGGCCGGCCTGCCGGTAGGGCGGCGACCATGGCCTGGGAGAGGTCAGCGGGGGCGCCCGCTTCCTCGAGTCCCAGTGGCTCGACAACCGCTCGGTCGGTGAGATCAATGGGCATCCGGACGCCATTGGTGATGACGTACGCCTGCCCGTTGAACGTGGCAAGAACTGCGGTGTCGGCGTCGAGCTCGCGGGCCCGGTCCCCCATCGTCAGGTCGCCGTTGATACCGGTGATGATGGGGCGCCCGCTCAACGTGTCGGACGCTGTGTCGCACACGGCCCACCGTGACACTTCCGGCGTGAGCACTTGGGGCGGTTCGGTCGGGGCGCCTTCAATGCCGACCAGTGGACCGCGAGGCCACTTGGCGAGGTCGTCGGGGCTGACGAACGTCGGCTCCGAGGGCTGCCCTGTGATGAGCCAGGCCGAGACCAAGTTCAGTGCTGGATGCAATCGGCCGTCCACCGATACGAAGACCGTACCGAGTTTGCGGTCGGCCACGATCTTGGAGTCGTTGACCAAGCCCGCAGGCCTGAGCCACCCCACTACGAGGGCGCCCACCATCACCAATACGCTGATGAGCGCCGAGATCACCAGCATCAGCCGCTGGGTGCGTATACGGTCGGTCTGCATGCGCACCGACCGGCGCTGAAATGCGAATCCCAGCCGCCGACGCAAGAAGTAGTGACCTCTTACCTGTGTCTTGGAAGCCAGATTCATCGGCACGCCAAAACCGTACCGTGCAAAACAACGAGTCAGCCACCACCGCAGCCAAATTGCTTGCGAACCAGTTTTCGATAGGTTGCTGAATCGGGTACGGGGCGACGTCCAGGCGCAGCAGACAACGCGAGGCCAGGTTTACCCGACGTAGACGAGATCCTCTTCGACGCTGGTGAGCGACTCGACGATCAGATCGCGGATGTGGACGTTGCCGGCCGAGGCCGCGGCATAGCACATGTCCGGAAGTGGCAGCGGGCGCATAGCCCAGCCACCGATCAGCTCAGCGGTGCGCGCCACCATCCAGTGTGCGCGGTAGCGAGCGAGTTCCTCAATGGTGTCGCTCGGGTCAGCCTGGCCGACAAATCCGGGCCGGAAGATCGAGGTGACGGTATTGAAGTCCTTGGCCGCGGCGTCGTACGCCGCCCACTGCTGCGGACTCGGTTCTCTATCCCCACCGCGCGTCAGCCAAATCTGGCGCACTTCATTGGGAATTCCGCCGTCAACCGCCATAGCCTGAGTCGTGGCGGTGTTCATCAACAACGCCGTCGCGGCCGACACGATCCGATCCTGGAGAAGAGGGTCGGTGTCCATCACCCGCACCAGCCTGGGGTACACATCGGGCCACAGCACCGCCAGACGGTGCTCGTGCATCCCGTCCATACCGGCAGGTGCAGTCTGCTGACCAGGCTGCAACAAGGGATTGGTCTGCCGCGTGCAGGACGGTGGATGCTCCACCCCCGCGTCGCGCAACGACGTAAGCGGACCCGTCGTCGCCGCGGCCACCAGTCGCCAGCCCATCCCGGCCCGCAGCTGCGCGTATTCAATGAGAACCCGCGCCGGATCAGCCCACCCGAACCACAGCTGCCGAAAATGGTCGTCTATCAAGGGGTCTGTCGCCAAAATCTGGACTGAGCGGGGCACGTACACACCAGCCGGGATGTAACTGGCCCCATCGTTTGACGTGGCCACCATCTCCGTGCCGCTAGGTGAGCGGAAGACCCCTACCGCCCACTCGATCGGGTAACCAACGGCTTGCGCGGCGTGCTGCAGCTTCCACGCAAGTTCCTTCGCAGCCGCGGCGTCGGCGGATTCGCGTCGCTCTCGCGCCGCCGCCGTCTGACCCGCCGCCACCACACTCGCCGGGATCAGCGTTGCGCCCGCTCCGGCGCTCGACGAGGACGCCGGAGACGTCGCGGGTGCACTGCTAGCGCCCGCGAGCGTGCTCGCCGGAACCGTCGCCGCGGGCGGCGCGGCCGCAGGCGGGCCCATCGACCCCGGCGGCAACATCATTGGGGCGCCACCCCCGGCGCCCATGCCAGCACCAGTTGGTGCAGCAGCAGGAGCTGCCGGGGCAACCATGCCCGGCTGAGCCGCGGCTGGCGCAACTCCCCCTCCGGGAGCCGCCGATATCGGCGTAGCCGGCACCGCGTGGCCACCCCCGGTCAACGCCGGTGACGGACTCGGCGGCGCAGGTGGAGTCGCCGCAGGCATTCCGCCACCGATTCCCGCTCCGGTTGACAAGCCCTGGGAGAATGCCGCCGCGGGAGATCCACCCCCCGACGCCGGAACCCCTCCCGCGCTTGGCAATCCGGTCACCGCTCCGGGCATCTGGCCCAAGCCGCTGCTGAGTGGGTTGGAAGATCCCATTCCCGGCAATCCGCCGCTGCCCAGTCCGCCCGGCATCTTCGGCAATCCGCCACCGCCAGAGCCGAGACCACCACCGCCACTGCCCAATCCGCCCATAGACGGCATACCGCCGCCCCCAAGGGGACTGGCCGAGGTCGATTGGCGCGGCGACGTCATTCCAGGAGCCGCCTGCGTAAGCGGACTAGGTGCCGCTGCAGTCTCACCGTCGCCAGGACTTGAAGTTGTTCCCCGATCAACCCCCGACTGTGTTGTCGATGCGCCGGTCGGATCGGCCGGTGCGTCCGGGGTGGGGGCCTTGTCGTTGCCTGGGTCCGTAGGCCGCTTTCTCGGATCGCTGCTGTCTTGCTCGATTCCGGGTGAGGTTTCATGGTCGACGGGTTGGATGGCTGGCCCGGTCGGGATGTCGCCGTATCGGGTGAGAAGGTCTAAAGCGCGGACGTTTTCAGCGCTTGCCCTAAAGGAGGTATGCAGGGCGGTGGCTGCCTCGACTCCCCAGCCTGTCTGAGTGCGGGCCTGCGCGTGGTACGCGGTAACGAGTGCCTCGCGCTCCCCCGGAAGCTTGGCCGCTTTGATCGCAGCATCCGCGTCGCGAACAATCTGGTCCTGCCCAGATGCGGTTTCCCGCAACACTTGCGCGATGCCGTTGCACTTTTTAGCGACAGCACCGTGCCACTCGCTAATGGTCTTGGCTTCTTCGGCCAAGGTTGCGCCGGCCTGATGGGCTGCGTCGAAACCGGTTGAATCCGCGGCTTCGCGGAACGCAGCGTTGTCAGTGACGATCTGTTGATGGATGCCGTCCCACGTCGAAGCGCCAGCCTTGTACGCCTCCTCCTGGGCGTCCCAGTGCGCAGGGTCTGGCGGGACCATATCCGGCGTAACGATCAGCGGGCCATACGATCCCGCAGAGCCCCCTGTCGCGGGCATCAGCGCAACCCGCACGCAGGCACAATCACATCGACCAAATCGTTGCCCTTGTCCGTAGCAGCGTTAGACGCGGGCCAGTCCCGCACAACAGCGCTGTGCATGCTGTCGATCTGCAGCGCAATCCAGTCGTCGATGAGGGACTGAATCCTGGGGGGCGTCGCAGGCGCGATTTCATTGCGTAAGAACTGAATCTGCGACACGACTGTGCGCTTCTCAGCTGCGCGGGCTTCCTCGGTGTCGTTGCTCGATCCGCCTGTGTTCTCACCTAGGGCGGCTCGGTCTTTCCCAACGGATGCAATGGTACGGGAGCTTCTATCCCATGCGGAGCACGCGGATTGCTTAGCGGCCGCAATCTCCATATCCCCGTAGCGAGCTGGCGGAGGCGGCACGACATTGACCGTGTGTTGCGCGGGCGTGACGGGGCTGGCCAACGCGGTGGCCGTTGCTACGGCCGCGCCAGCTGCGACAACGAACGCCGTTGCCGCGGCGATGATCCCGGCATGGCGGGGCCGCGGTGCCTGGCGAGTAGGTGGCCCACCCACATTGCGAGGGGGCGTGGCGGGTGGACCACCAGTCGAGGGTGCTTGCTGGAGAGCTGACGTGGCGTAGGTGGTCATACCGTCACGGTCCCACCGGGCAAGAGAGTGAGCGCTTGCCGGTTCTCGTTCTCGATCGTCTCCATTGTCGTAACGGAGTCCTGCTTGCGCTGGTAGATGTCGGCGACTCGCCGGGCGCCGCCGGCGTTGAGGGCCTGTGCCATTAGTTGGTCATCGCCTGCGATCTCCGAGAGCGGCGCCCACATCAGCCTGGCTGCGCACGTGGTGGCCGCCGCCGCCCCCGCCGTTGCGGCTGCAGGGGTCTGCACTGCGGACTCGGCTACGAGAGCGGGAGCTGCCACGTTGGCAGCGTGGGCTTCGGCTGGCTTGAGGTTGAAGGGCTTGGTGCCGGTGGCAGGCATGGGAGTGTCCCCCTTTTACTTCTGGCAGGCCGCGTGGACTTTGTCCATCGCGGTCTGGCCCTGTTGTGCGGGTAGGTTGCGGTCTTGACCGCTGGTGTCAGCAGCCAGGACGGCATAGGTGGCGTCGATGTAATCGCCCATCGGGTCGGCGATTTCACGCGGGGTGGCCGGCGGGGTGTGCAGTCGCAGATACTCCATCTCGACCAGGACTACGGATTGCTCGTTGGCGAGCGCGGCCTTGTATTCGGGGCTGTCGCGATTGGGCAGCGCCGCCACCAGGGGTACCGAGGCCTCGTACACCGCGGAGACCACTGATTTCGACGCAGCGCACGCCTCGTCGCGGGCGGCGCTGACCTGTTCGGCGCTGTACACGGGAGCGGCGGGGGTCACCGTCGTCGTGACCGGCGCCGGATCCGGCCGGGTCCAGGCCAACACGCCCATCGCGACGGCCGCGACCGCGAGCACGACCGCGCTGCCCGAAATGACCCACACCGACTTCGGCGTGCGGTTGGCCGGGGGTGCCACGGGCGGGGCCGGGTAGGGCGTCGGCTGGGGCGGTTGAGGCGGGAGTACACCGGTGTAGGTGCCGCCGGGAAAGCCCCCCATCGTGGACTGTTCTGGCGCCCGCTGAGGAGCCCACGGCGAGCCGGGACCCGCCGCAGCGGGTCCGACCTGCGGTGACGTTCCCTCACTCATGCATCAACGGTAACGCCGATGGACGACATGTGGCTAGCAGCGCAGCCCGATCCGCGATGAGCGGCGTGCGACAGGCGCTGCATCACTGGAGGTTGTCGAGCAGCTTGGCGGCTTCGCGGGCGGCCTCTTCGGCATGCTGCTCGATGACCTCGCGCTCGGCGTAGGCGTCGGCAACAGCGGCCTGCATGGTCGTGCTGATCACCTGCTCGAGCCCCTCGTTCGTGTAGCGCGTCGTGCAGCCAGGGGCCAGCGACAACGACATCAGCCGCCCGTGGTGGTTGACCGACAGCTGGACATCTCCGTCAGCGCTTTCCATGTGGACGTCGATGCTGGCCCATTTCTTGCGGAGATCCCGCAGGGTCTGCTGAACCCGTTCGATCGTCGCGACGTTGCGGGCGACCAATGCGGCCTCGGCGGCGTAGCGGGTCGAGCGTGCACCGTTCGCCGCTGCCGCCGGCTGCTCGGCCGATTCCTGCGGTGCGGTCATTTCGCATCCCCTTCACTGTCGGGTGGCATCGTGACGCGACGCCGCGGACGGCCGGGCGCAGCTTGGTCACCAGGACCTGCTTTGCTTGCCGCTGCGTTGTCGACGCTGACGGTTTGGCGGCGCTCGACCTCACCTTTGACCGGTTCTCCGTTCGGAATGGAGGGCAGGACCACCTTCTTGTCCGGGGGCGGCTTGGCCCGGTCACCGCCAGCGGCGCCGCCAGCGCCCATGCCGCCCATTGGGGGCATCATCCCCATGCCGCCCACTCCGGCCCCCGCCGGTGCGGCAGCTCCTGCCGGGTTCACCGCTCCGCTGCTCGCCGGCAGCGCCGGTCCTCCGCCCGAAGGCGCCGACGCCGCGCCAAGGGCACCGGCGCCTGGAGGTAAGGAGGTGTCGAGTCCGGCCGGCTCCATGCCACCGCCGCCACCGCCACCGCCACCGCTGCCCAGTCCGCCGCCGAAGTCGGACAGACCCGCGTCGTCGAGCGGGCTGTCGTCGAGCCCGAGGTCCGGCTCCTGCTGCAGGCTTGACGCCGCGCCCTGCATCACCTGCTGAGCGGCCCCCATGAGCTGCTGCGGAACGCTGGTCACCGCGCCCATGGCGCCACCGAGGGCGCCGGCCAGCATCGAGGGAACCATCGCGGCCATCGGCAGCATCTGCTGCAGTGGGTCGCCGCCCATCGGGGAGGCGGCCTGCTCTCCGGCGAGCGGGTCCGCGGCGGGATCAGCCATCGGGTCCGTCAACGGATCACCACCGGCGTCGCCGGTCGTGGTGGGGTCACTCGACCCGCCCGCACCCTGTTTGGCGTCGCTGTCACCCGGCTTGCGCTCCCCCGGCTGCTCCGATCCACCGGCAGCATCATTGGAGCCGTCCTGCACGATGTCGGTGACCGGCGGTGGCGGCGGTGGGGCCTGAGGCAGCTCGCCCAGGTGATAGGACACTCCGGTCGCCGTTGCCTTGGTGTCGAGTTGTTGCAGGTGTTGGCCGTACCGCGCGAACTGGTCGGCGCCCATCAGGCCGCCGGTCTGCATCATCAACATCTGCGCACGCGTCATGGACTCCCGCGTATTGGTGAATTGTTGAGTGCGCGGGGTTTCCTGCTGGGTCTGATCGAAGCGGCCACCGTGGTCGCGAGCGGCTTGCGCCACCGTCTCCGAATGAGATGCCATCTGGTCTGCCCACGACGCGAACCTATTCAGCGAGGCCGCCAGCTGCGGCCCGGTCCGCCCGGTGATCGCGTCCGCGACCGCGCCCTGGGCGTTGCGGGTGGCCACCGCACACGCTTCGAAAGCTCCCTGGTAGGCGCGGCACGCTGTCTGAAAGGTCGCACCGGTGCTGCTACTGCCCGCCTCGATGAGCCCGGCTGTCACTTCGCCAGGACGCGGAGCCATCGGCGCGATGGGCGTGTCAGCTGCCACCGCGTTGGTCTTGACTGCTGCGGGAGTCGCGGGCCCGCCTACCGCGGCCGCCGGCCCGGCACCCACCGCCATCGAGGCGGCGTTAGCAGCGTCGGTCTCGGCGCTGTAGGTGCTCACCGCAGCGACAGCTTGGGCGGCCGCGGCGAGGACCGCGGCGCCGTCGCGTGCCCGGCTGGACAGCACCGTCCCATGCTCAGAGAGCCTCGCTGCAGCGCTGGTCGACACTTCGTCCGGCGCCAATGGGGCGTGCACGGGTGGCGTCGCCGCCAGCGCGGCCAAGCTACTGGCGGCTGAGGTCATGGTCGCCGCGAGAGTGGCCATTCCGCCGTAGGACACGTCAACGCGCGGGCCGCCCCCAGTGCTCGGCATGTCTCCCCCTAAAAGTCAATGGTCATCGCGAATGCGGCCACCTGATCCTCGGTGGGCAGGAACGAGCCCACGTTCTCCACGCGATTGCCTTCCATCTCCAGCCGGAGCGCCAGCTGGGAACGCAGGTAGGCCAGTGTGTTCAGTCGGATGATCCGCGCCGCCAGCTCCTCGTCGGCCAGGTCCATCGCCTCGGGCTCCAGCTGCACTCCGATTGAGGCGCCCTGCCGGTCGACCGAGACGATGATGGACTCATCGTGGCTGGTCGCCTCGAAGACCTCCACCGTTGTCTGTTGCGCGGACACCAACACCAGCCCCCTAGGTATCAGACGGACTGATCGTCACGCGGGCACGGTTCTCGGCCTCGCGCTGCTCGAACTCGGTGGCCGATTGCAGCAGTGCATCACGCATCTTCTCGTGGCGGTCCTGCTCGCTGGCCAGGGCCGCGTCACGCTTGGCGGCAACGTCGTCGACCGACGCCTTGACCTGGTGGTACAGCGGACCCAGCGTTTGCGCCTCGGACGTCATCCGCTCGTTGTCTGCACGGGCGGACTTGATCTGGTCGATTGCCTGCGCATGCACCTCCGCGAGACGGCGCAGCTCAGCGGGATCGGCCTGGAATACCACACTCATAATTTAACCCCGTTCGTCTGTGTGTGCGGACACCTAATGAGCCCCCGCCAGCACGGTTACCGGCGCAGCAGCGGGAGCCGTCTGGATCTGCGGTCGCGCCCAGCCCAGGAAATTCGGACCGGTCGGCATTTCCTCAACAGGAGTGACCTGTCCGTTCAGCCAGACCTTCCCGTTGCCCAGCGCCATGACTCGATGATCGGTGAACTGGGCGTAGTCCATCATCTTCAACTGGCTAGGTGAGACCGGCTCATTGACCGGAGCCCCTGGAGGCAACACCGTGATCTGGGACTTTCCCGCCGCGTCATCGAGGCTGGCCCCGCCGAGCACCAGGCGCCCAGCCTGAGCCAGCTGTGGGTTGTCGGCCGTCACCGTCGATCCGTCAGGCAGCTTCACCGACGCATCGGGAGCCGGCTGCGCCGGAGCAACCTGCCCGGTCTCGGCGGCTATGGGCTGGGGCTGAGCACCCTCAGCGGGTTTGGCCGCTGCGGGCTCGGTCGCCGGAGCGTCCTTCTTGGCCTCGTCCTTGTTGCCTTCGTCGGTCGCGGCTGTCTCGTTGTTCTTCTCATCGCCGCTGTGCTCGGCGTTCTCGGGCTTGGTGCCCACCGGGTCATCCTTGAGGGCGTCGGCAGGGTCCTCGGGGCGTGCGGACGCGGCCTCCTTGATGGCACCGCCGATCGCGCCGCCCAGGTCGCCAAGACCGCCTCCCCCACCGAGGCCGCCCATTCCGGGCATCATCGATCCCATTGCGCCGGGAAGCCCCGACAATGCACCCATCGCCGGTCCGGCGAGCCCGCCAAGGCCACCCATCAGTGGATCGGAGGCCAAGCCGCTCAACAGCGGATCACTAGCCAGCGGATCGCCAGCGCCGCTCGCGCCAGGATCGGCGGCCGGTGCTGGCGCACCCGCCGAACCGCCTGTGTCGCTTGCGCTTTGACCGCCGCCGCCCGCCGCCGCAGGGTCAGTCGGCCCGCTGCCGGTGCCGGCGGAATCCTTCACCGCGTCGTAACGCTGGCTGAGCGCATCGAGCACTTCGGCCTTGGACTCGGCGTCCATCCCCGACGACTTGACGATGCCCAGGATCTCCTGAGTCTTGCCCTGCAGGAAGTCGTTGAGCTGCTGCTGCCCGGCTGGCGTGTCCAGCGTCGGGCCCAACTTGTGGATTTGGTCCACCAGAGACGATTGCAGCGCCTGCAGCTGCGCCTTGCCCTCGTCCGATCCGGTCTTCGCGCCGAGCACTGCGTCAACGAGTTCCTCGTCGGCCTCGGCGAGTGCAGTCTTGTTCTTGGCCAACGCATCATCGACGGCCTTGGCGGCGTCTGCTGCCTTGCCGGACAAACCGCCGTCGTCGGCCGGGGGCTGACCGGGCGGCGTCCCTGCCGGAGCCTGACCGGGTGGTGTCCCCGACGGGGGCTGGCCCGGCGCCCCCGGAGCCGGGGCGTGCGGCTGAGTCGGCGGGGGCGCACCGGGCGCCGGCGTGAGAGGTGCGTTGGTCGACGGATCGAACAAGTCGGGGTGTGCCTTCCGGATGCGGTCAAGGTCGACATCGGGCACCTGGGGATTAGCCCCGGTGTTCTCGACGCGGTTCTCGTAGTAGACCCCTGTCTGAGGGTCCTTCCACCCGCCGTTGTCGTAGCCGGTGGGAGTGGACGTCATCTTCGCGCCTTGGCTGTTCAGCCAGCCGTTGACATCGCGAATCTGCTGCTCCGACAAGCCCTTCTGCCACCCGTTGGGATCGCCAGTGACTTGCTTGATGTGCTCCAGGGCGGCCCGTAGCTCGTCGTAGGACGCCACTTACCTCACCCCGCCGTCGAATATGCGCGTCCTCGGCGAGGAGTCTCGCAGCTCGCCGCCGAGGACGGCTGCGACCAGCGCAACGGTTGAAGGATCGGTCATCAGACACCCGCCATGGCCTGCGGCTCACCACAGCACGACGTCGTGCGGTCCGCGACGGAGACCCGCGCGTCGAGCGGGGTGCCCGACAGCTGATCCGCTGCGTCGGCGAGCATTGCAGCCAGCAGATGCGCCACCAAAGTGTTCATGCGTCGGACGATAAGAGCGCAGGCAGTCAAGGGTCCACCACCACAGCCACATTCGTCGTCAATCTCGGTGCCAGCACCTCAAGATCACGATTCGATCTCCGATGTTCGGCGTGTCGGTGGCTTTTCTGAAAGAGGGTGCGTAAAGATCAGCGCTGTTCGACAGGCAGGCCAAGCAACCCGTGACCAGCGTGTCATGGCGGTAATTCCACACCGGCGTGCGAGACTTCGCCTGGTAACACCTGCAACACCGGACGCAGCGGCCCCAGAACGGTCGCAGGTCAAGGCTAGAAGCGTGACAACAACGGAGAGGAGCAAGGCCCGTGAGCGCATCGTCAACGACGACCTCCCGCGGTCGCCCGCACCTCGGTCCACGCGTTGTCATAACCGCCGCATTGTGGCCAAATCTGGAGCGCTTGGTCGACGATGTGCGCGGTCCCCTCGACCGGTCGCCCTTTTTGGCGGACCTCTTGGCCTGTCATGTCGGACGCCCGGACCTCATTCGCCACCAGCAGCTCGCTTTCTGTGTAGCGAACCACGACGGCATACCCGGTCAACCCAGCGGCGCGACCAGACACTGCACGGTGCGAGTCCACCCGGCCGTTGCCGACGCGCTCATCGCGCATGCGGAGGGCGTCGGGTTGCCCCGCGCGGTGTACAACGCGCTGGCAATCGCCAGCATCCTCAGCTCGGATGGCGCGGAAACCACAGCGAAGCAGGAGGGCCTGCCCCTGGCGATGTGATGGAGCTGGCGGCGTCTCCCCCAGCGAAACGAACACATCTGAATAGGGCGTGAGCACCGCATAAACGACTGTGCCCCTCGGCGGCAACCGAGGGGCGGGTCGTGGCGCAAGCGCCACTTTCCCCGAAGGGAACTGTCTTGAGCGACAGATCTCACGGTACTGCATGCGCTGGCGCTGGTCCAGATTTGCGCACCGTGTTTCTTCCTTTGTCCGCACCTGGTGCGGACAAATCTCCGCGGGTTTATCGCGGCTGCAGCGCTAGCGTGCGTCGGCGTGGCACGATCCGTACCGCCCCTATCGCCGAAGTCCTCCGAGTTCGTCGCGCCCGGCGACTTGCCGACCGGGAGCTGCCTCCCTCCAGCTACTTCGTCAACCTCGAAATCGAGGCGGATGCGCATGCTGGCATCGCATGCTGGAGTGGCGGGCCAACTAAATGGGCTCACGTCACTGTGGCGAGCGCGTACGACCAGGGATACGGTCAGGTGCGACGAAAGATGACCGCCCCGGTGTCGAAGCGAGCGGTGGTTGCCATCGCCGCTGAGATGGCGCGGTTCGCCGATCGCAGCACGGGTCGCAACTGTCGCCCCAGCGTGGCCACACTAGCCGCGCGGACCGGCTTCGCCGAGCGGACCGTCCAGCGCGCACGTGAGTGCCTCCGTCTGTTGGGCCTAGCGACCGAGGTCGTCCGCGGCCGGCAGCGCACCTACGTCGAACGCATGGCGTCGTGGCGAATGGGTGACCGGCACCGCGGCTGGGCGTCGGTCTGGGCATTGCACGATAACCCGCAGGTCAATCGGGTTATCCACATGCTGACACCCCACCTGGCACGGTCCCTACCTAAGACTTCTAGCTCACCTTTGAAGAAATTGGTTACTACCCACGCGGGCGCCGGGGGCGCCCGGCAAGGCGTCGCTACGCGCCGCCGAGGCATTGACCAAAAAGGCGAACAGCTCGCACGACAGTGGCGAGCACATCCGAAGGCCCCGTCCTGGGCTGGCAGATTCAGCACAGCAGCATGGGCGGCGATTCTCGCGGCTCCGGCCCGCGCAGGATGGACCGCAGATGACCTCAACGCGGCGGTCACGGAGTGGCTGGCGGGTGGACACCACATCCCCGATAGTCCTCGACGCCCAATCGGACTGGTCGGTGCGGTCCTCGCGGCCTACACAGCCCACAACGACCTAGAGGTGCGGCCCATGGCTTACGCCGAGGCAGCGGCCGCTGCGGAGGCCGCTCAGCGCGCCCAGCAGGCGCTCCAGCGCGAGGTTGACCGGCAGGACTCTGCCAGACGTCGCCAGGAGGCCCTAGAAGCGCTCAACGGGCCGGGACATGCCGAATACCGCGCATTCCGCGAGGCATTCAAGCTCAAGCGGCGGCGGTGGTCGTAACCAGGTGCAGACAGCCACGTTGGGAGATAGACGGCTCCCCCATCGGGTCGCCCGCGACGGGCGACCCGCCGCGGGGTGTTCCGCACGTGATCGCGAGATGCCGTGAGGCGCAGCCGGCCCATCACCGCGACGCCGCACCGGTCCGCGACCGAGGCGCGCCCGCGGTCGACACTCCCCAATGCGTCAGGGCAAAAGCCAGCTCGGATGCCCCGCCTCAAGCGAACACCTCACCGTCCTTGTTACTTTGGCGGCCCCGCCTGCTCATCGAGAACTGCCTTGGCGGCGTCTCGGATACGGGCCACCGCGTCATGGCGCAGATCAAGTTGCTGTCCGATTTGGCGCAGCGCCAGAGGTGGCTGGGTATCGTGCAAAAGCCTGAGGGCATCGGCGATCTTGGCGGTCGGATACGTCGTGAGTTGTCCACGCTCGTGTATTTCCGCGGCGACTGCATCCCATCGTTCGACGCGTTCGGCGGCGAGGGCCATCGCTTGGTCTTGTCGTTGCGCCGTCTCGTCGAGATGCTCGTATGGAGTGAAGCGCCACAGTATCGAAAGCCCATGCGTGACGAGGACCAAAGCCAGGGGCGGAACACATGCGACTGCGGCAGCACCCCAGGAACCGAGAGGTTGTTCGGGCAGCCGGCCATTAGGCAGCATGGCGTGCACGCCATTGCCGGTCACACTTACCGCCGCACCAATTGTCAGAAGTGTCCAGAAGTATCGGCGGGCCCGGCCCTGTTCCGGGTACGCAGAAAAAGCCACCAATGCCATCGTCGCAAGCACGATCGTTCCGTCGATGATGACCGGCCAGAGCCAGGCGAGCTTGTCTGGCCACACTGTTCGCGCCGCGAGGTCCGCCAACGACGAGAAGGACAACGCAAAGCTGAACACCCCGACGAGCACAGTTATCGCGACAGCTGTCGCGCGAGTTATCCGAACGAGCGATAACCGAGTCGCCAGCTGGCTTCGTCGGTCCGCGGTGGAAGCCGTTGAGGGCGGCGCGCCCGCAGCGGAAGGAACCACCATCGTCTCTTGCCCGCCATCACGCTCAAGCAGGACACTGCCCGAGGGTGTGTGGGTCGAGACGTCGGTTAGCAATGCCGTCATGAAGGTCTCCGTAGCCGTCTGATCAACCAGAGCCGACCTGGGCAGACACACTGCTGGTAGCAAGAGAGGCACCCAGGGTCGTCACAGCGCAGCATCGTTTACTAGGTTCCGAGTTGTCCACGACCAGCGGCACATTCGGCCTCAAACACAGACTCGGGAGGCACGCGTGAATCCCAGAACCGGTCAGCCTGGGCGGACCGCAGCAACGTCAGAGGGGTGTCACGAAACTCTCAGCGAACGTTGTGGGGCCCCGTCCTGGGCGCAGAATTGGTGGGCTCGCGCGATCAGTTCCTCTACCGCCGGCGCAAGCAGTTCCGCAACCTTGACCCCGCTGGCCTCGGCATACCGCGTAAGCGCGAGATGGTCTTCTTCGCTCACACGCTTGGTGACGAACTTGGTCGAGGCACGATTCTCTCGGTGCCGCCAGTTGCGTCGGCGGCCAGCTGCTTCTTCGCTCGCACTGATGTCCGTCACCAGACCGCTCCGATCAGCTCGTAGATGGGTTTGCGTGGTGCCCTGACCAGCGATTACAAGATCCTTGTAACACGATATCAGTAACGAGGTTCTTGTAACAGGATTCCTGTAATAGCATGTCACGCGTGTCTTACGCACAGTCGGCGCGAGTGCAAAAGCTCTCCGCTGTTGTGTTCGGACAGAAACACCGGCTGTCGACCATGGCCGCCATCGCCCAGGGCGACGGCCTTGTGAACCCCAGCGACCTGGCGGCCGAACTCGGATTCTCGGCACAGAGTGCGGTTCAATTGCCGCTCAGAGATCTGGTCGAAGCTGGCCTCATCACCCGCCAAGACGGCATGGGGCGCGTTTACTACCGCAGGAATCCGCATCCCATTTGGGACGCGGCGCTCGAGCTGCTGAGCCAAGCATTGGCCGCGGACCTTCCTGCGGACACCACACTTCAACCCTGAGTGGGCTGCCCCACAATCACTCCGTGTCGCCTCGCGCGTCGGAGTTCTGCGCCAATGGTTGCCGGCAGGCCCCCGGCGCATAGCGGCGGCATGAGGGGCGCAGCGTCTCCCCCACACTGCCGAGCCGAAGGGCGCCGACGAATCGCCCCGTCTCACCGCTGGCTCCCCCACTCCTGACACAACAGTCGCCCTCCCGAGAAGCCAAGAGCATGACCTGAGCGGGACGTCACGCTCCTCGCCGCCCCACGGTCCAGTCTGTTACTCCCGCAACCCTCACGTCGCGCGTTCGGCTTACCGTGCGGGGCAAGTTTAGAAGTCCGCTGCGAGGCGAGATCACGACACCCAATCCGTCCCCAACCCACGCCGGACGGGATGCGCCGCCGGGATGAGTTTTCCGCGGAAAACTGGTCTCACGCAACAGTTTTCCGCGGAAAACCGCTGTAAACGCGCAGTTCAAGGGCGTATTCCGGCTCGCGCGCGCTTCTCGCGGCCCGGCGCACGGGCGCGTCGCCTGGCCGACGAAGAGCGAGTTTTCCGCGGAAAACTCGCCGGAAACGTTACCGGGGTATGCGCGTGTCGCCGCGTCGTTTTCACCCCGCGGAAGTAACCTCGCAGGCATCCACTCTCCGTGGCCCACTGCCCGCCCCTCCGCGCGAATTTAGGGAGCTGTCACCATGTCCAGAGTCATCACGCTTCTCAACCAAAAAGGTGGAGTTGGCAAGAGCACGGCGGCCGTCAACCTGGCGGCGGTTCGCGCCGAGGTCTTGAATGCGGGCCTGCCGGATGACGCCGATCCACGGGTTGCCGCAATCTCGATCGACCCCCAGGGCTCCGCCGCTTGGTGGGCTAACCAGGTCCGCAATTTGCCCTTCTTTCTCATCCAAGCTCATGACGACCCGCTTGAGAATCTCGCGATGCTGAACAACCTGACCGGCATCGACGAGGTGTATGTCGACACCGCCGGCTGGTTCGATCTCGACCCTGACGGCTCGGGCGACGGACTCGGCTCCGGTCACTCCGCCGACGCTCTGCGTACGGTTCTCGACGTCAGCGACGAGGTATTAGTCCCGATCCTGACGGAACCGCTGTGCTTCGATCCCACCGCGCGGACCATCCGCAAGCTTCTTGAGCCGCGCGCACTCCCCTACCGCGTGTTCATCAACAATCACGACAGCCGGGACGGCACCTACTGGCTGAACGAGACCAAAGAGTTCGTCCGAGGACGCGGTTGGCCCCTGGCTGAGACCGTCATCAGGCACTACAGGATTCACACGAACGCGTCGAACGACGGCGTCGTCGTCACGCAGTACAAGAAGACTGGAAAGGCGGCCAACGCCGCATCCGACTACTACAACCTTGCTGCCGAACTGATGGCAGCGGGGGTTCACTGATGAGCCGCGGAGGAGTCAGGAGCTTCGCGGCGCTGGCGGAGACCATTGGCGAGAAGTCAACGATCGACGGTGCGTCAGTGACGTCCATTGTCCCGAAAGCCGGCCAATCTCGGTCGGCGCCGCTGCGCGATCTAGTTGGCAATCCTCGCAATCCACGCGACTCGCTCGGGAACCTCGATGAGCTTGCGTCCATCGTCAATCATCAGTTGCAGCCGGTCGTCGTCGTCACAAAGGGCGCCTACCAAGCGCTCTATCCCGATGTCGCGATCGATGCCCGATGGGTCGTAATCCTCGGAAACCGTCGTCTAGCAGCGGCACACAAGTTCGGCCGGCCGGAACTCGATATCGTCATCAAGGACGAGTTGGCTGTCGACCGGGCAACACTGCTCACCGCTGTGATCGCCGAGAACGTCGACCGTTCGGGCTTCGACGTCATCGAGGAAGCGCGGGCCGTTGAGAGCTTGGTGGGGGAGTACGGCAGCGCTGATGCCGCCGCCGCGCACCTGCACAAAAGTAAGACGTGGGTTTCGCAACGCCGTGCGCTCCTCAAACTCGCCCCCGAGCTGCAGGAGGCCACCCGTAGTGGCGAGCTTCCGATCCGCGAGGCGCGAGACTTGGCGCGAGTGCCACTGGATGAACAACGGGCGTCCTGGAAACAAGCGCAAGTCGATAGAGGTTCACACCCTGCTCCGGAAACGAGCGCAGACGATTCGACGGGGGATAACGGCAGGCAAAGCGACGACGGCCGCAGCGAAGACCGTCAGACCGCGGCCCCATCCCGGTCGGTGGGTCGGGCACTTCGAAGATTCGATGTGGACCCAGGGGCGCTTGCCGTCGCGCTGCACGCGCAGATTGGTGACGCGGGGGCTAAGACCCTCGCGGCGCAGCTTCGGAAACTCGTCAAGCAGTAAGCGCTAGTTTTCCGCGGAAAACTGCTAACGACGGGCGGGTGGTTTTCCGCGGAAAACTGCGCTCCAGCCGCATCTTTGATGTGCCGAGGCTTGAAGCAGCCTGCCGAGACACGCTGTGCAGCAACGGTTCTGCGGGGCGAGCACGGAAACCCGGTCGGCTTTCGCGACGGCCTGGTGGGGGAGCGCGGGTGTAGGCGACACCGGTGGATTTTGACCATAGATCGCCGAACATATGATCGAATGGTGTCGCGGCGCCTCATCCGGACGCGCAAGGGTTACGCAGAGCCCGGCCCACCCGAGTCGTGTCCGGCGGGCCACCCGCTGCGCGGCCCGCGCCGCGTGCTCGTCGGAACGCAACAGTGCGCGAGGTGCGCCGACCTCGGGGTCGGCTCCCATCGCTCGTATACGTGTCAGACGTGCTGGCGCACCATCTATGACCCCGCACCCACCCCGGAGTGCAGTTTCGTCGCTTTCGACGGCCGCCCCGTGCCCACCGACGACCAGTAGGGCGATTTTGGGTTTGGTGGTGGTCGGTGGTGTGGGTGGTGGGTGATACTGCCGGTCATGTCCTTGCAGGGCCTGGTTGACGCCACGGCGACGTCGCTCGATGGTGCGCGGGCGTTGTTTGGTCAGCCGGTTCCGGCGTCGGGGTTGCCTTCGACGAGCGGGTTGCAGAGCCTCAAGACCGATTTGCGGGCGGCGGTGGACACGGTGCCGGCGAGCTGGAGTGGTGGTGGGGGAGAGGGCTATAAGACCGCCGGTGGCAATGGGGTCGCGGCGTTGGACAACGTGGTCGGCGCTGATCGGGGGGTGGGGCCGCAGGTGGTGACGGCCTCGAATGAGTCCCGTGATGGTCGGTCGGGGATGAACAACGTGGTCTCGGACACCAGGGCGGGGGTCAACGCGATCGCCCCGAGCACCGACACTCCGGCGGGTAAGACGGTGCTGGTCAATCATCTGGAAGGCCAGCTCGACCGCGCCAAAGCCCTGCTCACCAAATCCCAGCAACGCGGCCAAATGCTGGCCACCATGATCCGCTCCGCCGGATCGGGCTACGGCGCCCCGATGGGCGGCGGCGGCATGCCCATGGGTGGCATGCCCATGCCCGGCGGCATGGGCGGCGGGATGTCCCCGCTGGGCTCCCTGTCGGCACTCAGCGGGCTGACAGGCGCACTTCCCGGACTGTCGGGCTCGTCGTCGGCCCGTCGCGGCGCCATGGGCCGCGGTGCCGCCCCGCCGTCGTCTGCAGCGAGGATCGCCGTGGGAGATGTCAGCTTCGCCGGTCGTGGCACCTTCCCCAAGGGGCCGGCGGCGATGTCGGAGGCCATCGACGCCGCCCTGGACGCCCGCGGCGTCACCGACCCCGTGGCCCGTAAACGTTGGCACGACGGCTACATGACGCTCACCGGCCGCGAGAGTGGCCACAACGCCAGCGTCGTGAACGTGTCCGACTCCAACGCCCACGGCGCTCAGATGTCCGATGGCGCCCCGGCCAACAGCTCCCGCGGGCCCGCCCAGTGCATCCCGACGACATTCGCCGGACATCACCAGCCGGGCACCTCGACCAGCATCTACGAACCGGTGGCCAACATCGCCGCCTCGATGAACTACGTCATGGATCGCTACGGGGTGAGCCCCGATGGCTCCAACCTGGCCTCGCGAGTGCCTCAGGCGAATTACGCCGTACGCGGGGGCGGGTACTGATCTGCCCGAGCCGATTTTGGGTTTGGTGGTGGTCGGTGGTGTGGGTGGTGGGTGATACTGCCGGTCATGTCCTTGCAGGGCCTGGTTGACGCCACGGCGACGTCGCTCGATGGTGCGCGGGCGTTGTTTGGTCAGCCGGTTCCGGCGTCGGGGTTGCCTTCGACGAGCGGGTTGCAGAGCCTCAAGACCGATTTGCGGGCGGCGGTGGACACGGTGCCGGCGAGCTGGAGTGGTGGTGGGGGAGAGGGCTATAAGACCGCCGGTGGCAATGGGGTCGCGGCGTTGGACAACGTGGTCGGCGCTGATCGGGGGGTGGGGCCGCAGGTGGTGACGGCCTCGAATGAGTCCCGTGATGGTCGGTCGGGGATGAACAACGTGGTCTCGGACACCAGGGCGGGGGTCAACGCGATCGCCCCGAGCACCGACACTCCGGCGGGTAAGACGGTGCTGGTCAATCATCTGGAAGGCCAGCTCGACCGCGCCAAAGCCCTGCTCACCAAATCCGAGCAACGAAACATCGCGTTGGCGAACATGATTCGCGCGTCTGGTGGTGGTTACGGGGCCCGCCCGATGGGCGGTGGCGGCATGCCCATGGGTGGCATGCCCATGCCCGGCGGCATGGGCGGCGGCGCGATGTCCGGCCTCGGTGATCTACCCGGAATGCTGTCGGGACTCGGCGGCTCCCCCGGCGAGGGTTCGGCTTCGCTACACGGTCGTCACTCCACGGGCCTCGGCCTGCCCAGCAGCGCCGCGTCCCGCGCTGTCGCCTACGCCAAATCCAAGCTCGGCGCCCCCTACGTGTGGGGCGCCACCGGGCCCAACCAGTTCGACTGCTCCGGGCTGGTGCAGGCGGCCTACGCCGAGGCCGGCATCCGGCTGCCCCGGACGACCTACCAATTGGTCAACGCTGGCCAGGCGGTCCCTCGCGGAGACATCCAAGAGGGCGATCTGATCCTGTGCAACTGGTCGGCACCCGGCACCCCCGAGCACGTCATGATGGCCGTTTCCCCGACCATGGCCGTCGAAGCGCCCACAGCAGGACAGACAGTCAAATTCTCGCCCATCCCGAGCGGGCACATCGAGGTACGCCGCGTCGCCTAACTGACAGCTGATTCTCAGCGATTGTCGGTTTGGTGGTGGTCGGTGGTGTGGGTGGTGGGTGATACTGCCGGTCATGTCCTTGCAGGGCCTGGTTGACGCCACGGCGACGTCGCTCGATGGTGCGCGGGCGTTGTTTGGTCAGCCGGTTCCGGCGTCGGGGTTGCCTTCGACGAGCGGGTTGCAGAGCCTCAAGACCGATTTGCGGGCGGCGGTGGACACGGTGCCGGCGAGCTGGAGTGGTGGTGGGGGAGAGGGCTATAAGACCGCCGGTGGCAATGGGGTCGCGGCGTTGGACAACGTGGTCGGCGCTGATCGGGGGGTGGGGCCGCAGGTGGTGACGGCCTCGAATGAGTCCCGTGATGGTCGGTCGGGGATGAACAACGTGGTCTCGGACACCAGGGCGGGGGTCAACGCGATCGCCCCGAGCACCGACACTCCGGCGGGTAAGACGGTGCTGGTCAATCATCTGGAAGGCCAGCTCGACCGCGCCAAAGCCCTGCTCACCAAATCCGAGCAACGAAACATCGCGTTGGCGAACATGATTCGCGCGTCTGGTGGTGGTTACGGGGCCCGCCCGATGGGCGGTGGCGGCATGCCCATGGGTGGCATGCCCATGCCCGGCGGCATGGCCGGCGGCGGCTCGCCGATGAGCGCCTTCGGCGGCGGTGGCGGCATGGGCGGTCTCGGTGGACTGTTCACCCCCATCGTCAAGGCCGGGCTCAGCGGACGGTCTTCATCCGGCCAATCCGCTGCGGCCAAGGGCATTCCGGCCATGCCGGGGCTCGACCGTCCGGGCCTGGCCAACGAAACCCGGCTTCAGAAGTACACCCGCCGCCTCAGTCGAGCCATCACCGCCGCCTTCCCCGAGATCACCGACATCGGTGGCTACCGGCCGGACTCGATGAAGTGGCACCCCAACGGCCTGGCCCTGGACGTGATGATCCCCCAGTGGGACACCCCGGCCGGTAAGGCGCTCGGCGACCGAGTGGTGCAGTTCGTGCAGGCCCACGCACAGGAACTCGGGTTCGCTCACGCGCTGTGGCGTCAGGCCCAGCACAACCCAGACGGCAGCACCTCATCCATGGAGGACCGCGGCTCGGCGAACGCCAACCACTTCAACCACGTGCACATCGCCAGCATCGGCGGCGGGTACGACGGCTACTGACCTGCCCGTCCTCAGCCGGTCATCCCAGCGATTCGGCGGCCTTCTGGATGGAGGCGCGGCTTTCGTGCACCTCGCGCATCACCGCGATGGCGTCATCGAAGGATTCCGCGTCGGGCAAGCTGGCCGCGATCAGGGTTTCCATCTTGCGCATGTTCGCATCGAGCGCGTCGAGCGCGGCAGCGCGGGCGCCCGGATCGTTCAATTCGCTGGTGAGCACCTCAAGGCACACCGCGGTGATCGCCACGACGGCCGAGGCGATCGACAACGCCTGGCCGTACTGCGTGGCGCTACGCATGCCCCCGGCCGCCGCTAGACGCTGCTGTAGAGCTTCGGTGCGATCGACGCCGCCGGCCGGATCGCGCGGCGGAACCTTCGGCGGATCTTCTCCGTCGCGAATGGCCTGAAACGTCCCGCGTGGCCACTGCAGCGCGTCCTCCAACTTCGGCACAGTGCTCACTCGCGGAGGGCCTGCGCCCCGTTCGAGCCTGGTCGCCGTACCCAGCGACACCCCGGCGAGGTCAGCCAGCGCCCGCTGCGAAAGCCCCAGTTCGGCGCGGCGGCGCGCCACACAGTCCCGCAGTCGCGCCAAGGACGGATCGAGAGCATCACCGCTGGCAGGCGTCGTTTCGCCTGCGTCCTCGTCGGTGCCGCCGTCCACACTGAAAGTGAACCACATACAGGCCGAACAGACACGTATCTGACTATGTGCGTGGTCAGCAGCTGCGGACCCGTGGGACACGCCAGATTGCACCACGAATGCACAACTACAGCGCAACCTGTCTTCTGATGACGACGAATTGCGAAGAATTTTTTCGCGGTCACCGGACGTAACCACGCTGATGACGCGATGACGTGGCCGCGCTGTAGCCGCAGTTCAAAGCATAAAAGAACGTGCCATAGCTGGCTGGCCGCGTTCGCGAAATCCTCCCGCTGTCGGCACCAGCTGTGGACAGCTGACGATTTGGCCTGCACAGATGCCTATCGATGGGGTTATGATCACCGCATGCCCAAGAAGGGCACAACTAAAGACCAATTAGAGCCCAACTCGAAAGGTGGCGTCATGGCGCATCTAGTGGCCAATCCGGTCAAGGTAGAGGTGAACGGGCTGTGCAACTACTCGGCCGACCCGGAGGACTGGTTCGACTACCGCAAGGCCCAGCAGTGCAAACGGATCTGCGGCAACTGCCCCTGCGGCAGGCCTGCGCCCGCACCGCGCTGGCGCTGGAGGCCACCGATGGCGTCTGGGCCGGTGTCGATCTGCCCGGCGAGCACGCCACCGTCGAGGAACACGCGGTCGCGCGGCGGCAGCTGGCCATGGTGGTCGCGGCCATGGACCACCAGCCCGAACCGCACCGTCGCCGCTGCCTGGCGATCAGGGAAGCCATGCACCACGCCGCGTTCCCAGGGGCCGGGGCGTACGTTGCGGAGTCGGCCAGTGCCTAGTTCAAGTCCGCGGACCTGCACCAACCGACTCCTTCGGGACTACCTCGTCGCGGCGCTGCGCTGCTCGGTGCACCCGCTGACCACAACGCAGCTGCGCCAGGGCGCACCGCCGGTGGCCGTGCCGGGAAGCGCGCACCCACTGCCGCCGACCCAGGAGACCATCTACCGGCTACTGCGCTGCCTGCAAAACGAAGGCGCCGTCGCCGCGGCCGACACCGCCACATGCCGCCGGGCCTGGGTTGCCACGGCCGACCCCGCCGCCGACCGTGAAATCGCCACCTTGGATGCGCTGTTCATCGCTCCCAGCGCCTCCGCCGCTCACCGGCCTCAGAAGCTCGACCCATGCCGGCGACGCCGCTGACCGCAGACGTGCTTGCCGCACTGGAGCGCATCGGAAGTCCGGTCAGCACAACCGATGTCATGCGATGGCTCAACCGCGACCGCACAACACCACTGGTCGTCGACCAGGTATACCGCGCCCTGGATGCGCTGCGATCCCGAGGGACGGTGCAGCGCCTGAAATCGGCGGGAAACAAGCGGGTCCGCTACTGGACGCTCGCCGGGGGCGGATGCACGTGCGGCGCAGCTCAACGAGGCGCGTCATGACCGGCACCGGCAGGGCTGGCGACGAGCAGCCCCTGTCGATCGGGCAGTGGCTGCGGATTCTGCTGTCGGGCCGCCCACACCAGGTCATCGGAGACGACCCCGCCGATCCCTACCTGCTGCGGTGGTTCCTCATCCCACACAACCCGATCCTCAACATCTACCGGCACCGCTTCTGCCAATCCGATCCCAGTGTCCCGCACGACCATCCGTGGCATTTCGTGTCCATCGTGATTCACGGGCGCTACCGGGAGGTCGGCCAACACCGCACCGTGGTGCGTGGGCCCGGATCGGTGGCGCTGCGCCGCGCCAGCTCCCGGCACCGCGTGGAGCTGCTCGGGTACCCGGTCACGACGGTGATCCTCACCGGCCCGCGGTGCCGATCCTGGGGCTTTTGGTGTCCACGCCCGGCCGGGCCGCCTGCGTTCGTGCCGTGGACGCAGTTCGGCTCCGGCGGATGCGGCGAATACCTCACCGGCCCCGCCCCGAAAACCAGGAGTACGACCGCATGACCACCAATATCAGCACCGAGCGCCGCACCCCGTTGTGCGCGCCGCCGTCGCCGCGCAGCGAGCCTCCCGCCGTGGTGCGGGTGCTCGTCACCGGATATTTCAGCCGGTACGCGCGGTGCAGCTGCGGCTGGGCGGGGCGAGGCCGGCTGCTGCGTTCGCTCAGCGTCCTCGACGCGCTCACCCACGCAGCACGGCAGGGATGCCGGCCCGGCGTTCCGCTGATCGACGTCGACATCGGCGTGGGCGAACGGCCATGACGCCGGGGGCGCCGATGGGCATCAACGACCGGCGGCTACGGGCGTTCTTCGCCGTCCGGGGCTACCCAGACCCCGCCACTGTCAGTCAGGAGAGGACAATATGGCCCGCAACAGCAAGCCGGACCCGAACCAGCCGGATCTGTTCAGCATCCTCGACGACGCAGGCGGTGACGGTGATCGACCCGGAGATCCTCAAGGCGGTGACGACGGTCTACTCGACCGATCTGAGCCTGCCCGAGGAATGGACCCCGGAACGTCGCAACGAGTTCCTGACGGCCGAGGCGGACAAGATCAGTTCGATGGCGGCCAGCATGGCCGAGGAACTGTGGGAGAAAGCCCTCGTGGCGTGGAGCCGCCAGCGCAACGGCCAGACGCCCAATCACGCGACCAAAGTGGCGTTGCTGCAGGCGGCGCGGGAGCAGGCAGCGCGAACAGTGCTGAACAACGAACTCTACGAACTGATCGAGACCGACGAGACCAGCTCGGAGTTGGAGACCGCGGACCAGGCGCCGAACCCAGCGGACCTCAGCTGGGAGCAGCGCTGGACGATTCCGGCCCTGCAGAGCGAGCCCAACGAGGACCTCGAAGCACTGATCGACCACCTGTGGCCGGCCCCGGACTATTCGGGTCCATTTCGGATCAAGGCGGGATACCTGATGGCGGCGCGGGCCGAGGACGCTCTGGAACTACCCGGCCACCCCGAGGACCCTTGACCGCCGAACTGGCGCAGATGATCTTGCGCGACCTGCACGCGGACGGCCTACCCGAGCGGTAGGCCCCCAGGTCTCACTCTTCGACAACCTCACCGACGTGGTTGACGATTTCGTTGACGACGCGGCCGCCGCGGCACCTTCCGAACTGACGATCGAGGACCTCGCAGACGACCGCAGCGAGGCCACGCCCGCACTCGCGGTGCCCGCGGCCGTCGCCGCGCCGACCCCGCCACCGGAACCGGAGCCGGCACCCGATGAGTTCCGCAGCGCCGCCGACTTTCCCGCCAGCACCGACGTTTTGGTGCCTTCCGGGGCCAAGGCGCGTGCCCGCGCGAACATCGCCGCCATCGAACTCGTGCACGCCCTGCGCGACGCCGGCCGCCCTGCGACCCTGCCCGAGCAGCGCACCCTGGCCGCCTGGTCGGGATGGGGGGCCATCCCCCAGATGTTCGATCCGCGCGCGGACGACTTCGCCGCCGAACGCGCTCAGTTGGCCGGCCTGCTCACCCCCGAGCAGTACCGTCGCGCCCAGGCGTCGATCCTCAATGCGCACTACACCGACCCCGCCGTGGTGTCGGCGGTCTGGGATGCACTAGGCGCGGCGGGTTTCTCCGGTGGCCCGGTGCTCGAACCCGGCTGCGGCAGCGGCACATTCATCGGCCACGCACCCGAGGGCGCCACCGTCGTCGGCGTCGAAGCCGACGACATCACCGCGGCCATCGCCGCGCTGCTCTACCCCTCAGCGCAGATCCGGCACGAAGGATTCGAGACCACCCGCATCCCGGAGGGCAGCTTTACCGCGGCGGTCGGCAACGTTCCGTTCGGCAAGTACGCCCTCACCGACCCGGTGCACAATCCGCGCCGCCACAGCATCCACAACCACTTCATCGTCAAGTCACTGTCCTGGTCGCCCCGGCGGCTACGTCGCCGTGCTCACCAGCCGCTACACCATGGACTCGGTAAAGAGCACTGCACGCCAGAACATCGCACAACGCGCCGACCTCATCGGTGCACTGCGGCTTCCGTCGCAGGCGTTCAGCCGGGTCGCCGGCACGGACGTCGTCACCGACCTGCTGATCTTCCGTCGTCGAGAGGACGGCGCCCATGTCGATCTCGACACCCTGGACTGGATCGACACCGAGGACGCCGAGCTGGTCGACCCGCGCACCGGCGACGAGGAACAACTCCCCGTCAACGCCTACTTCCTCAACAACCCGCATCGCGTCCTGGGGGACACCGAGCTGGGCCACGGTGTGCACGGCTCAGCACAGCTCGTCGTCGCCGGCGCCACCGGCCACGCCCTGGCCGACCAGATCCGCGATCACCTCCAGCCGATGATGACCGCGGCGGTCGCGCGCGGCATGGGCCTCACCGCCCGCAGCACCGACCTGTCAGAGCGCATCACCGAGAACTTCACGCCCGGCCTGCGCACCCAGGACACCCAGGTCGACGACCCCCCGCTCTACACGCTGCGCTACAACGCGGCCACCCGCAGCATCGACGTCTGGGCCGGCCACGGGTGGGAGCCCAACAAGACACCCAGGACGCTGGTCGAGGAGACAAAGGAACTCATCGCGCTGCGCGACGTCGCCACCGCCCTCATCGCCGCCCAACGCGACGGTGAGCCCGAGCACGACCGCGACCAACTGCGCGCGCACCTGAACACCCTCTACGACAACTACGTCCGCAAGCGCGGACCGGTCAACCGCTTCGAGTGGGTGCAGCGCAACGCCACCCAAACCCTGCACGACAAGCGCATCGCCAAGCTCGAAACGACCTGGCGCGAGCAGGAGGGAACCACTGGCCGACCCTACGACGGTCCCGTGCCCACCGAACTCGTCGACCAGTGGGAGGCCGAAGCCTGGGAGCCCCCGGAGCCGTTCAAGAAGTTCCGTCACCTCGAAGGCGGCATGCGCTACGACCCTGGCTGGGCGGTCGTGTCCTCACTGGAGGACTTCGACGAGGAGACCGGAACCGCCACCAAGGCACCGATCTTCACCCGCGACGTGCTCACCGCAGACGTCGAGCGCACCACCGCCGACACTCCCGAAGAAGCGCTCGCGATGAGCCTGGACCGGACCCGGCGCGTCGACGTCGACTTGATCGGCGAGCTACTCGGCGTGGGCGAAGAGGACACCCGCGCTCTGATCGACGGACTGGTCTACCCCAGCCTCGACGATCCCGACGAGCTGGTCCCGGCCACCACCGCGCTCTCGGGCAACGTGCGCTCCAAGCTCGCCGCCGCGATCGAAGCCGCTGACACCAACCCGGTCTACGAGCCCTACGTCGCCGCGTTGCGCGAGGTGCAGCCCGAGCGACGCGAAGCCGAGGACATCAAAGTGCGCCCCGGCGCACCCTGGATTCCGGCGCCCGTCATCGCCTCCTTCGCCGAGAAGACCTTCGGGGTCACCGGTGTCACCGCCGAGCACATCGGCGGCCGCTGGACGGTCGACGTCCCCGGCTACAGACGCCACGGCCGCCTCATGACCGACGAATGGGGGTTGGACAAGCGCAACTTCGACGCGATAAGCCTGCTCGAAGCGGTCTGCAACTCCAAGGCCGTCGTCATCACCACCGAAGAGGGCGAGGTCGACGCACAAGCGACGTTCGCCGCACAGGCCAAGTGCGCCAAAATCACCGAGGAATTCAGCCGCTGGCTGTGGTCTGACGACGAGCGCCGCGACACCCTCGTCACCGAGTACAACCGCCGGTTCAACTCCTGCGCGCCCCGTGTACGACGGGAGCCATCTGCGGCTACCGGGGCTCTCCGATCACTTCACGCCGCACTTTTACCAGCGCAACGCCGTCGCCCGCATCATCAACGAGCCCTCCACCCTCCTTGACCACGTAGTTGGCGCGGGCAAGACTGGCACACTTTGATTTCGGCGATGGAGCTTCGCCGCCTCGGCCTGGTCCGCCAGCCCTGGATCGTGGTGCCCAACCACATCATCGAACAGGTCGGGCGTGAGGCCAAGCAGTGGTACCCCGCCGCCAACGTCCTGCTGGGGTCCTCCGCCACCACCGCCGAAGGCCGGCGGCGGTTCATCGCCCAGAGCGCGGCCAGCGAGTGGGACATGGTGATCGTGCCGCAGTCGGCGTTCACCGCGATCAACGTCTCCAACGACGTGCGCACCGCCTACGCCGAGAAGCAGCTCGACGAGCTGCGCGCACAGCTGCAGGACTCCACAGTCGAACGCAGCCAAAAGGCCATCATGCGGGCCATCAAGGCAGCCCAGGCGCGCCTGGAAAAGCTGATGGCCGCCGAAACCAAGGACATCGGACTGCGTTTCGAGGAATCGGGGTGCGATTACCTGATGATCGACGAAGCGCACATGTACAAGAACAAGCAGCGCGTGTGCAACATCGAGGAGCTGTCATGCGCGACCGCCGCGCAGCGCGCCGAGGACCTCAGTCTCAAACTCGACGTACTGCGTGAGCGGCGCCGCGACGAGGCGCGGGCCCGCGGTGTCCCCGAGCACGCCGTCGTCGAGCGGGTGGCCACCTTCGCGACCGGAACCCCGATCGCCAACTCCCTCGGCGAGCTTTTCGTCATGCAGGCCTACCTCCGGCCCGACCTGCTGCGAGAGGCCGGTGTGGCCGATCTAGGGGACTGGGGGGCGGCGTTCACCGCCACGCACACCAGCGTCGAGGTCAACGCGACCGGCACCAAACTGCGCCCGGTGACACGCGTCGCCAAGTTCACCAACCTGCCTGAGCTGCTGGCGTTGACGAACGCCTACACCGATGTCGTCACCCGCGACCAAGTACCGGTCAAACTGCCCGAACTGCGCACTGGGGCGCGTCAGATCGTCAGCCTCAAACCCGATGTCGAGGTCGTCGACTTCATTGGCGATCTGGGCTGGCGCGCAGAGCATCTCGACGCCCGAAAACCACAGCGCGACAACATCCTCAAGATCAGCAATGACGGCCGTAACGCCTCCCTGGACCCAAGAATGGCCCACCTCGGTGCCCCCGAGCACAGCAGGGCCGCCGAAGTAGCCGAACGCGCCACGGAGGTGCAGCGGCGGCTGGGCGATCGTCAGTACCGTGACCGCGACACCGGCGAACTCCTTCCCGCACGCGGTCCGCTGCAGCTGATGTTCTGCGACCGGGGCACCCCGTCGAAAGATCCGCGCCAGTTCACCGTCTACCAAGCCATCAAGGACGAACTCGTCGCTCGAGGTATGCCGCCAGAGGCCATCCGATTCGTTCACGAGGCGCGCAATCCCGCACAGCTCAAAGCCCTCTTCGCGCAATGCAATCGCGGCGAGGTGTCGGTGCTTATCGGCAGTACCGAGAAGATGGGCACCGGCACCAACGTGCAGTCCCGCCTGGCCGCCCTGCACCACGTCGACGTTCCGTGGCGTCCCGCTGACCTGGAGCAGCGCGAAGGGCGCATCGTGCGCCAGGGCAACCAGAACGACGAGATCGACATGTTCCTGTACGTCACCGAGTCCAGCTACGACACCGTGATGTGGCAGAAAGTGCAGGCGAAAGACCTGTTCATCCAACAGATGCGGCGAAAGGAAGTGCTCGACTCCGAGATCGAGGATCTCGGTGGGGGAGACATCGGCGCGGCCGCGGCCGAAGCGAAGGCCATCGCCACCGGTGACCCCCGCTACCTGCGCCAGGTCGAACTCGACGACACCGTACGCCGCCTCACCGCGCTGGACCGGGCGCACCAGCAGTCCGTACGCAGCCGCGACTGGCAGGTCACCGTTCTCGAACGCGCCATTCCGAACAAGCAGACCGACATCGACGCCCTCGCCCCCGTAGCGCAGGCCGCCGCCGAGCGCGGGGACGCACCGCACCGCGTCGTCGTCGGCGGCAGCACCTTCGCCGAGCGCACCGATGCCGCGGCCGCCCTCACGACGGCGTGCCGTCGCGCCTACTGGCCGGCAAGGACCGCGGCGCCTCGCGCTTTGAACCAATCGGCGCCGCCATCAACGGGGTCGAGGTCCTGGGCGCCCGTGACCTCACCCACGACATGTTGCTGCTGCGGCTGAACGTCCCCTCGCGCAGCGCCGAAATGACGGTGCCGAGCTGTTGGCCGCCGGGTCATCGCTCGGGCTCGACGTCTCCGGACCAAAACAGCTCGGTCTGTTGCGCCGCGTGGAGAATCTCTACACCGGACTGCCTGAGCACCACGTGCGCCTGCAGCGCGAACAAGAACGCCAGCGTGCCGAACTCGATGACCTGCTGGCTCATCCGCCAGCGCCTTTCGAGCAGCGTAGCGAGCTGGAGGCCAAGCAAGCGGAGTTGTCCGCGCTCACGTTGGAGCTGCGGATGGCCGCCGAGACCCCCGAGGCGAAGGCCCGCGCCGAAGCCGCCAACCAGCGGATGAAGATGCGCGGACGCGAACCCGGCTGGAGTCTCACCCTGAACCCCACCCCGGCGCTGGTCGAAGAACTCGGCTATCCCAACGCCGACGCGGTGCGCCGCGCCGTGCGCATCCGCGAACGCATGGCGCTCGAACACCACCAGCGCGAGATCACGCCCCGCAACCAGGATCGCAGCCGCGACGAGGACGACCGCGGACTTGGCCACTAGCGGACATATCGGCACTAATTGCCCATATGGGCACTATGGGGCGGAAACTCGGCCGCCACGTCTGGTCTAGCGTCCCAGGCTGAAAGGCACTGACGGAGAGGAGTTCCGCGTGACCGCACCCCTCGACGAATGGGTGAACCGGTCGGGGATGGTCATCGATGCCATGGCTCACTTCGATCTGCCCGCCCGCCTCGACCTGGACTACTCGCTGCCCTCCCTACGCGCAGTGGTGGCCGCCGCCCGCGAGCGCTTCGCCGATCCCGCCGAAGCGCTCGACACCGACGAGCAGCCCTTCGTCGAGGGACTGGTCGCGTACGTGGGGGAGTGCCTCCTGCGGGTCGGTCGTGGCCAATGGGGCTGGGACGACGCCCCCGGATTCGCCACGCGCGGCCATCCGCCGCTCACCGACGCCGGGCTGCTCGGGCGCCTGTCGAGTCACCGGTGGGTGTTCGACGACGTTGACGTGGCCGGAGTGCCGGTGGTCGACGCCGACCCGGCGCTCGACGTCGCGCCCGCCTCACCGCTGCACCTGCTCCTGGCCGAACTAGGTAATGGGCGGCCGGAAACCATTGCCGCGGAATACGAACGGTGGCAACGCGCGGCCAGCACGCACGCCGCCGGCCACCCGGCATGGACCGAGCCGTCCGCACCGGTCCTGACCGCGGGGTTCCCCCGGCTTCCCCGCTCACCCGAACTCGACGCATGGCTCGAACAGCGCCGCCACGCCTTCCCCCGATGGGCCCAGACCTACGGCGACGGTTGGGATTTCACGGCCGACACCATCGATGCCCTTGCCGATCTGGTGTTCCGCGTGACACCGACCGTCGAGGCCCTACTGGACCCGGCCAACGCCGATTTCGCCGAAGGCGCCGGCTGGTATCTGGGGGAGGCGCTGCGCCGGGCCTATCCGTCGCGGTGGGCATTTCGGGCATACCTCCGCGAGCCGGGTGACCCGCTGGCTGTGTGCTTCACCGTTCAAACCGCCGACGACCGCGACGTCACCGGACCCTTGATCCGGTTGAAGCTGGCACTCAAACGCCGCGACCCAGCACGGCTGCGGACCGGATACGACGCGTGGGCCGCCGGCTAACGGGCGAGGGCGAGCCGCCAAAGCGCCTAGAGGATGCTCGGCGGGATCGCGGGCCCGCGCCCGGACCCGCCGCGGCGCCGCCGGGATCGATCGGCTCGATGGCCTCACTGCCGTCGCGGAAGTCATGCAGCCAGTCCCAGTACGGATCAGACGAGGCCTCGAACTGCTGACCGACGGTCTGAAAGCCCGACACAAGTCGTGCCGATTTCTCCTGCGCGTTGCTCGCGACCTGCTTGGCCTCAGATGCCTTGCGGTCTAGGAACTCCGCGAGCTGCTCGCGACCGGCGGCGGTGCCCAGGGACGGTTGCATGGCGGCGACGCCCTGCTGAATCTCCTGTTGGATGCGCTGCAGCTGCGTCTTGGTCTGCGCATCGGCGGTGTGCGCGTCGATGATGTGCTGCGCCAACCCCTGGTCGGCTTCGTTGAGCGCGTCGTGGGTCTTGCGCAGCTTGGCATCAGCGGCCTCGGCCTGATCGGCGCCCTTGCCGTCCCAGCCTGCCGGCCGGACCGATCCTGGCGGCAACGGGCGGTGATCAGGCACCCACACCCCGGACCCATCCGGGGACTCGGTGTAGCGCGGGCCCATCGGGTACTGCGGCGGTCCGAGTTCACCCGGCTTCTTGAGGATTACGCCGCCGTCGTCGTGAATACCGTCGAGAGTGGAGCGCGGCATTCCCGACGACGTGGGCATCTGCTGCTCGGGGATGTAAGGCGGGTACTGCGGCACCTGCGGAGCAACACCATCAGGGCCGGGGATCTGAGGCTGGTACGTCGGGGCCGGATATGGCGGCAATGTGGGGTCCGGCGTCGGCGAGTCCAACGGCGGGTTGAAACCGCCCAACCCGCCGATGCCCGTCATCAAGTCGTTGACCTGCTGTTGCCAGAACCCCACGACAACGACGATAAAGGCACAGCTCGCACCCTCGCCACCAGGTGCGCCCACTATCGCGCCAAGAAAGCGCATAATCGCACATGTGTTCGATAACTGGCAGCTCTCCTCGCAGTATCCGACGCTGTTCGCGGTGTCGCGGCCAGTCTGGGTGAACACGGCCCGCCCCCTGCCGCCGAGCGGTGCACGGATGGACGAGGTACCGCTGTTCGTCCGTAGTGAGGGCCTACTGGTCGAGCCGCGCATGCCCGGTCACCTCATCGCCTGGCTGAGACGCAGTGACGGGAGCTGGATCGCCGTCGTCGAGGTGGAGCTGTTCAGCGCGAACCGGCGCTCACGCACCACCGCCACGTTGTGGCTTCCCGCCGGCGACGTCAGCCCTGACGATGAGCAGTCCGCGTAGCCAGCCGTCCTCGGCGTCGGCTCACGGCGCGTCGAGAAGGTCTGCCAGCGCATTGTCGCCGCGGGCGCGCAATACCGCCCCGACGTCCTGGGGTGGACACGACAACGCCGTCGTAAGGGCTGCTGACGGCGCGCGCACCGGATGTCCGACCAGCTTGGGTAACTGGACTGCGGCGGACTCGTCGGCGCCTATCCGGGCGGCCTCTAGCTTCGAGTCGTCGAGCTTGAACACCAGAACCAGCGTGTCACCCGCCGTGGCCCCGGTGGCCTGAGCGTGAGCGCGTAGGGAGCCGATGGCGGCACCGCCGGTCGACGCCAGCTTCCAGTACACCGTGACCGGGCCCTGCGAACTGGTGAACGTCCGTTGTTCGCCGGGGCGGACGCCGACCGCATCGGCGACCGCACTGTGGAGAACCTGGCCCGATCCGCGCAGGACCTCCGCGGTGACCAGGTGCGCGACGCGAATCTCGTCGGGCCCGTTGCGGAAGACGCCGCGGATGGTGTTGAGCGGCGGCAATGCCGGCCACGCGTCGGCCTTGGTGCGCCGCCGAACCACACCCTTCCCCTGGACGAACGCCAGAGTGCCGAGGTAGGTGCGGATCGAGGACTCGCTGATATCGGGATACCGCGCCCGGAGGTCATTGAACACTGTTGCCACGGCGGCTTTTCCGCCGGACGCGTCGATGCATTCGCCGATCGCATGGGCGATGTTGACGTACTCAACGACGCCCCACCGTCGTAGTCCCCACGTGGTTCGGCTGGTGCGTATGAACCGCTCCTTCTGTGAGAGGACGGCCTTGATCCGATCCACGCTGACGCCGCTGGAATCGCACCGTTCGATCACGGCGTGAAGGGCCTCGGCGGTGGCCGGGGCGCCCAGCAGATGAAGCGCGGCTTCGACCATATGGAGGGTGGTATCACCCGCCCACCGCACCCACGCGTCGCCGAACCGGCGAAGCGTCAGCTTGGTTTCCAAGAAAGTCAACGCCACTCCGGTCGACAGCCCCCGGCTCGTCAGCGCGTCGAGCAAGGCGTCGGTGGTGGGTGCGCCCTGGCCGTCGAACACCGCCTCCACCGCGGCCAGCACTTGTGCGTGAGACCCACCAGCGTCCATCCACCCGCCGCGGCTGACGTAAGGGCCGGCGATGTCTAGCAGCACCGCGGCGGTCTGGCTGGTGGGATCTACGTTCAGACGGAGCAGTTCCAATTCGGCGACGTCCACGGGGACGTACGGGCCCAGGCGCTGTCGAATGCGTTCGGCGTGCTCGCCGACCTCGTGGTGGGCCGGGTCGCTGAGCAGTTCGGCGAACCGTGCTCGGGCCCGTGGCAGGTTGCGGCTGACCGAGACCGGGTTCACGCCGAGGCGCTCGGCCAGGACGCGCTGAGGGACCGGATCTGCCGCCCACACCTGGCCAGCGAGAATTTTCCGGTCGGAGTCGTCGAGTTCCCCGACGAGGCGGGCCACCGCGGCGTCGGCGCCGACCCGGCCGGCGGCGATCGTGTCACGGCGTACCCGGACGGCGTGCTCTGCTGCCTCGATGAGCGCCCGGACGGCCGCCTCTCCCAACTTGGGTCGCAGCATCAACGACTCGGGGGTTTGGTCGGCAACGTCAGCCCAGCGCGGAAACTCCTCGGCATAGCTCCCCAGCCGCCGAGGCAACCGCGTGTACGGAATGGTGAATGAGCCGATGGTGTCGAAGTTGGGAACGAGATCGCCCAGGCGCGTGCTCAGCAGCGCCGGATCACGCCACCATTCCGGATTGTGCAGATCGTCGATCAGGTCCACGGCCGGCTAGGACCGGTAGAAGGCTTCGGCGAGCTGCCCCAGCTTCCAGACGGTCAACGAGGAATCAGTGGGGGAGTCGTCCACGGACAGATACCCGTGCAGCCAGCCGTCCAGAAAGTGCTCGCGCCGCACGAAGTCGGGCACCGATTCCCCTGCGGCGCTGGTGTTCCTGAGTATCGCGATGGCTCGCTCCAAGTGCTCACCGTCCACGCCGTTGCGCTCGGACAGGGCTTTGATCTCATCGTGTTGGCCCGGCTCGTTGAGGGCTATCGCGGCCAGTTCGAACGTGTAGGGGCGGTTAAGGGCCATCGAGGCCACCTCGCATTCTCGTCGCTGTTTCTATCCCGTTGTCGTGCCGGAGTATTCGGCTCACAGCGGAGCCGATTCAGTGTTGCCCTCGCAGGGCGGACCCCACAGTCCTCGGCGTGCGTTGCGCGCCTGCGCCTCAGCGGCCGCGATGTCGGGATAGCGGCTCACCGGCTTGTCGTCGTAGACGTAGGAGTGAGCCATCCCGGCTGCAGCCGCGGTGACGGAGAAGTCGCGCCCGTCCGCCATCTCGACGTAGGCCAAGGTTCTTCCGTAGCGGTCGCGGGAGTCCTGCGAAGGATCAGCGGCCAGCGCCACCCGCTGGCCAGTCAGCGTGTCCGCCGCGAACTTCGCCGCCTCCGGGCCCCAACATCCCACTGACCAGCCCGGCTGGTGCACTTCCGGCGAGTCGATCCCCAGCACCCGCACCCGAAGGCGGCCGCGGGTGTCGTCCCGGACATCGATGGTGTCCCCGTCCACGGCGCGAAGCACGGTAGCGGTGGCCGAAGCGGGCGCCGCCCGGCCGGCGGCGACAAAGGCGAACAGGACGTCAGCGCACCGATCACCAGACACGCGACGCCGAGTCGCGTGACCGCCCGACCGAGTTGCGACGCCGACGTTTTCGCTTCCGACCTCGCGGCCGTTGCGTGGTTGCAACGAGGCTCACCGGGCAATGTGAAGCATCTCCGCAAGCCACGACGAACGACGTACCCGCATCCGCAGGACGAGCACAGCGGGCGGGGGTCTTCCGGCGATGCCGGGCGCGGCTCGGTCCCCGACGCCGGGGGGCGAAATGCCCACCGCGCTCCGCTGTAGTTGTTGCCTCTCAACACGTCAATCACCGTCCTCAGGGAAGGGCGATCCGAAGCGCCCGGCTGATCTCAGCCATGGTCGGCGGCGATAAGGTGCCCAGAGATTCGGTCAGCTCGTCGTGGTACAGCTGCACGATGTCGTCGACCAAGACGAACCCCACCAAGGGGTCCGCGGCGGTCAACGGTATGACCGTGGGCACGTGAGCATGCTTGCTAGTAGTCGTAATACGTGCCGCCAGAACGGTATCCAGGTTCCTATTCCGTGAGTTGTTGCTGATGATCACCCACGGTTTGCCGCCGTGACCGAGATCCACTCGGTACACCTGACTGCGCAGCGCACGGCTCATCCACGGCCCTCGGTCCGGCGCGCGTACCGGTCACGCGCCGAACGCCGTTCGGCGTTGGAGGGTTCGGTGTTGAACTCCGTCGCCAGCTGCGCGTAGCCGACGTCCAGAACGTGCTCCTTGAGGGCTTCGGCCCCGCCTGCAGCAGTGCGCGCAGCGCAGCCGCTTCGGACTTGATGTCGTCGGCAACGTCGTGCTCGTTGGCCCAATGGCGCAGCACCTCGAAGGCCGGCGACTGTTGATCGAGGTAAGGACCGATCGTGGCCTCGTCCGAAGGGCCCAGGATCAAGCTCACACGCTTACTCATGCCGTCGATTTTACACCATAATTCGGCGTATAAATGAGCGCATTTCGTGCGTTTGTGGCGATGTCGGCTCATCGCCGAGCCCAGTGCTAGAGACCGGTTGTCGGCCACCGCCGCGACAATGAACCGATGAGTGACGACGGTGGTGGCTTGCCAGCCCGGCAAAGCCCGCGCAAGCGGGCCGACGTACGGGTCTCCGACTTCACCCTCTTGGTGCGGGTCCCCGGCCAGCCCGCCGCGATCCGGGTCTTCACCGACGACGAGGCCGAAGAAGCAGCCAAGTACGCGGCCGACCGCGGGGGAGTGGTTGTGCCGCTTCCGCTGCCACCACCGGACGGCTACGTAGTCGGTCCTGACGGGACGTTGGTCCCCGCGGCAGAACCGCCTGAGCCCGATTCGGAATGACCGCCGGGGCCTCAGAGCGAGTCGTCGCGCGGTGGGCGGCCCTCGGAGGTCAAGGCGTCGAGGTACGCGTCGTGAAAGCGAGCGATGGCCATGCGATCAGTGGTGAACTGTTCCAGGACGCCGCACCCTAGGACGGTCGACCGATCAGCTACCTTTCTCGGTGCTGTGACCAGCAAATTCGTGACCGCCAATGGGCAGACAGGCGGCTGTCGTTGTGCTGTTGAGCAGGTCTAGCCGTCCGCAGGCAGACGGTAATCAGCGGCCAAATCGGTCACCATGTCCTCTAGGCCATCGGGATAGTTGCGAAATCGCCTCGGGTCACGCTGCGGCCCGATGGATTGCGCCTCGAACAGAGCGACCGCGCTCGCGGTCATTCGGATCGCGTTGTTGAACGCGTCCAGGGTTATTGTCAACAGCGGAGTATCGTCCAGCTCGCCTTCGTCCAGCACGTACGGCATCAGCCACTTGAAGCCGTGCACAAATCCCGAGCCGAGCGAGTAAAAACTCCTAGCGCTGCGGGGATAAAGCACCTTATCGAGGTCAGGGTCCGGCGGGCGAGGCAGGCGTTCATCCATCCACTTTTCCGCGTTGGCGACAAGTTTCAGCGGCCCGCCGGTCGGCCCGGTGATCGATTCGGGGGGCAGTGCATCGATCTGAGCCTGCCGCGTGGCCACGCGTACGCGGCGTTCCTCGAACTTGGCTCGGTCGGCCTCGAATAGCTCATCCGTACGCGCATCCAGCGCCTCGGCCTCCAGGCGCTCAAACTCCTCTTGACGACCGCGCTCGGCCTTGAGAAACCCGTAGCAACTACGAATACGTTCCTCGGTGTCTGTCTCGCTGATAAGCCAAATCGTCTTCGCCGAGGACTCCATTGCGATCCGGCACAGCGCCGCCGTCGCGGAGGTGCGTATCTGTCCCTGCAAGAGGGCAAAGGAGATCACCTCGGCCGCCGCCGTCAGGTGCTCGCTCGCGTTCATCGTCGGATAAAGGGCCGTTTGACTTACCAAAGCAGGCGCGTCGTCAAGCGTGACCGCTGAGTTGTCCTGCGCTAGTCGGCTCTTGGGATGAACCGGATTCGGCTGTAACCCCCACGGCAAGAACCTTTTTGCGTTTGCAGCGCGATCGCCGATAAGCGCCATGCACATCGCGCGTAACAGGCCGCGCGCCCTCGGGTAGTCGGCTCTCAAGGCGTCCCAATCAATCTCCGAGAAATCCGGCCTCGGAGGGCGCGCACCGGGCGGCACCTTGGGCACCGGCTTGACGCCGTACCTGGCCGCTTCTGCCGCATCGCGCGCGGCCCTGTCACTCTCGCTCGCCTGACGACGCTTTCGCTCCGGTCTCGGCGTTGGTTCCTACCTGCACGGCTCGACATCAGTTTCCCTCCGTGTTCGTCCTTGGACGGACAACACCGAAGATAGGACCGTGCTCTGACAAGCTGCGGCGATCAGCCATCCTTCCAAAGCGAATCGACGCTAAACCGGTCATCGGCTGCTTTCGCGGCGGCAGTCTTCCGTTCAACTTGCGCCCGGCCGTAAGAGGACAACCTCACCGGGAATCTAACAACGTTATTGAACTCGGACGCCGGCATGATCGAGACAACCGCATGATGAATAGGGACCCGCCGGCCTCAGAAAAAAGAAGTGTCCTTTCGCAGACCACCTGGCGGCCTGACGCGGGAAACCGCCAGTTCGAATGAGACACGAATGCGCGTGACCGTATCGCCGAAGGTGACGGACCCGAACTTCTGGTGATTGCGGTGTGGGAGCGCTTGTGCCGTTCGGTCGACGGGCCGTCGTCGGAGGCGGGTTTTCATCGCGCTGAGCGGCTCTGACGTGCCGCGGCGCAGGGTCAGTTCGACGGAAGGCCGTCAACGATCTCCATCGTGGTGACGCTGACAGTGACGACACGTTTTATCAGGTCGACGATGTACCGCGCGTTAAGTTGTTCGTCGCACCAAGTGTTGGGGTCGTTGATGATTCCGGAGCCGCGGCTGTCGGTTTTGACTTGGTAGCGATCAATGATCCATTCGAGCGCTGAGCGCGCCCCGAGTCGATAGCGGTGTGCAGCGTCGGGGATGCCCGTGAGGCTGAGGTGGGTGTTGTAGATCAGGGCGCTGTGGTCGGTCTTGGACTTGAAGCGCATCTTGTTGACGCGCAGCGCTTCTCGGTCGTTGCCGTCAAGTGTGCCAGTCCAGCTTTCTTCCAGTGGATAGGGTGTGGCGGTTTCGTAGCCGCGGTGCAGGTCGCTGAGGGTGCGGCCGGCGTGGGTGAATGCGTCAAAGTCGTCACGGGTGGCGGCAGTGGGGATTCTGGGGAGCATCTTTCTGAGGTCGGCGGCGAACCGGGTGCGGTAGCCGGGGGAGTGCAGCAGCCCGTAGACGTAATAGAAGACGTCGTCGGTGGTGATGTCGTCGCCAAGGGCCGCGCGGTAGGTGGCCAGCACGTGTGGGTTGATGGTGTCGACCCGTCGGTATCCGGTGCCGGTCCTCGATGCGTAGTCGAGTGAGAGTTGGCCGTCGCCGGCGATGCGGGTTGGTAGGTCCAGCGTGGGTAGAAGTTGACGGCGCTGATGCCGGCGGCGCCAAGGTCGGGCATGACGTCGGTCATCAAGCTTAGGAACGGTGGCGCTAGGTTGCCGGGGTTGGGGGCGAAGAAGCCGTAGTTGGGCAGGTCTGCGGTGGGGAACAGGTGGTGGAGTCGACCGCGGCGGTCGTTGAGATGGTCGTCGAAGTAGACGTGCATCTTGCAGAACGGCCGGTACATCACGGTGCGTTGATGTGTGGGTTGATAGGTGAGTCGTTGTCCGCGTTGCACCCTCGGGAGCAGGCCGTCGGACCAGCTGATCTTAGCGTCGTCGTACGTAACGGCGTCCTTGACGGCCAGTTCGGGCTTGGTGGCGACGGCGTTCTGGTAGGCGTCGACTTGGTCGTTGTAGAAGTCGATCGTGGTGGCGATGTCGTCGGCGAGCTGAGCGGTGGAGAAGTTGTACACCCAGGCGTCGCGGTTGGTCTTCAGTCCGCCGGAGTAGTCGGTGAAGATGGCGGTCTCGTCGGATCCGCGCCTGACGGCGATGGGTGTGTAGGCGGCGTAGGCGCTGTTTCGGTGGTCGATCCAGTCGCCTTCGGCGTTGGGGTTACCAACTCCACGCCATCGTCGTGAATTGGCTGGTGGCGACGATCGCGAGCTTATCTTCGCGAGAGAGGCCGTCTCCGATGTCGCGGTAATGGATGCGGCACGGGCCCGTGGCCGCGGGATTCTTCACGGCGATGAGGATGGCCGCGCCGGTTTGCGATCCGTCGTCGAAGATCTTGCCACCTTCTGTGCGCCAGTCGGTTTGGCGTTGGTTTCCGCGGAGATCGTAGATGTAGAGGGCGGAGAATTCCTCGGGCATCGCAATGCGGAGTCCGTCAGTGGTGTTGCCGGTGAGCCAGCCGGAGTTGGTGACGTAGGCGACGATTCCGGTGTCTCCGATGCGGTCAGTCGCCCATCGGATGGCGCGCACGTACGAGTCGTAGAGCTTGCTCTTGAGTTTGGCGGTGGACCGGGCGGCGTAGGTGGTGGAAATGGCGGCATCGAGGGTGGGGTAGGGCTGCTTGGCGTTGTTGTCGTTGGCACTGCCTTGCCCCGACTTGTAGGGCGGGTTGCCGACGATGACGCGGATGGGCGAGGCCTGCTGGGCGATGATGCGGTCGTTGTTCTGGGGAAAGAGCTCGGCGTCCATGGTGTCGCCGGCTTCGGTGATCTGGAAGGTGTCGGTGAGCACTATGCCGTTGAACGGCTGGTACTCGCCGCCGCCGGCACCGTGGTAGCGGCTTCAATGTTGATCGCGGCGATGTAATAGGCCAGTAGCACGATCTCGTTGGCGTGCAGCTCCTTGGCGTACTTGCGGGCAAGGTCTTCGGGCCGGATCAGTCCGCTTTGGATGAGGCGCACGATGAAGGTGCCGGTGCCGGTGAACGGGTCGAGGATGTGGACATCGGGCTCGGTGAGGGTCAGTCCGAATTCCGCGTGCAGCGCTTCGTTGGCGGCGCGCAGGATGAAGTCCACGATTTGGGTGGGGGTGTAGACGATTCCGAGGGCAGAGGCCGTCCGCGGGAACCCAACTCGGAAGAACTTCTCGTAGAGTTCGACGATGATGCGCTGCTTGCCTTCGGCGTTGTCGATGCCGGCGGCGCGCATTCGTACGGATTCGTAGAAGCCCTCCAGGCGTTGGGTTTCGGTGTCTAGGGCCTGATCGTGCAGGGTCGCCACCATGGTCTGCATCACTCGGGAGACAGGATTGTGCCCGGCGAAGTCGTAGCCCTCGAACAGGGCGTCGAAAACCGGCTTAGTAATCAGGTGTTGGGAGAGCATTTCGACGGCCTGGTCGCGGTTGATCGAGCCGTTGAGGTTGGCGCGCAGCGCCTCGACGAACTGTCGAACGCGGCGGCGACATCGGGGTGGCGTCGCCGAGCAGCGCCTGATACGGGTCTGCTGGGCGATGGCGATGGCCGCGACATCCTTGGCCCAATCTTCCCAGTATGTGCGGGTGCCGACCTTGTCGACGATCTTGGCGTAGACCGCGTCGCGCCATTGGTCGGGGGTGAACATCGTGAGCTGTTGAGCGACCTGCGCGGATTCGCGGGAGGGCTAGGGCTGGTCGTACCTTCATCGTTGGTTGTGGCCGTGAGGTCCTCGGCGGCGTTAGGGACGTGGCCAACCAGGATGGAGTCAGCAGCCTTCCTGTTGAGTTCCAGCTTGTTGACCGTGGCGTTAAAACGGTCGTCGTGGGCTCGAAGCGCCTGCAGTACCTGCCAGACCACCTTGAATCGGCGGTTGTCGGCGAGAGCTTGACTCGGTGCAACGCCGGCGGGTACCCCCACAGGCAGGATGATGTACCCGTACTGCTTGCCCTCCGCCCGGCGCATGACGCGGCCGACGGATTGCACGACGTCGACCACGGAGCTGCGCGGGTTGAGGAAGAGCACCGCGTCGAGGCTGGGGACGTCGACCCCTTCGGAGAGGCAGCGGGCGTTCGCCAGGATGCGACACTGATTCTCAGGTAGCGGTGCCTTGAGCCACTGGAGCCGGTGGTTGCGTTCCAGGGCGTTATAGGTGCCGTCTACATGCTCGACATCGCACCGCAGAAGCTGGTCGTCGGACTGGTCGTAGGCGTCGATGACGGTGGCGAACTTGCCGGCCAGCTTCTTGGAGGACTTGATGTCGCGCAAGAAGGCCACCGCGCGCTGCATGGGGCGAACGTCGGCGCCGAAGTCGGCGCCTCCGGCCGCCTTGCCGGTGCGCTTGGCGAGCCCGTTCCAACAGCCGACGATCTTGGTGGCGTCATCCAGGTTAAGTTCGCTGTTGACGTCCGCGAGCTGCTGCTGCAACGGCCCGGCGATGTACTTCTCGTCAACGGTGAGCACCAGCACCTTGTAGTCGGTGAGCAGGCCCCGTTCAACGGCTTCGCCGAAGCCCAGGCGGTGAAAGGTGGGGCCGTAGAGCGAGTCGTCGTCCATGGAGGCGAGAACTGCCGAGTGCTCGGCAGCCTTGGTCTTGGTCTCTTCGGCGAACAGCCGCGGTGTGGCTGTCATGTAGAGCCGCTTGCTGGCCGCCAGGAAGCCGGCGTCGTGCACTGACGAAGTTGGATTCGTCGCTGTCGACGAGTGTGACGCCGGTGGTGCGGTGTGCTTCGTCGCAGATGACCAGGTCAAAATCTTCGAGGCCGGCGGACTGCGCGGCATTAATCACGTTGATGGACTGATAGGTGCTGAACACCACCGTGAGGCCCTTGGCGCGCTTGCGGTGCTCCATCTGCGCGACGAGCTTCACGGGATCGGTGGTGGCCGGTAGTGGTACGTCGTAGGGGTTGATGTCTTCGGCGGCGCGCGAGACCTTGGTGTCGGAGCAGACGGCGAAGGATCGAAGATCGGTCTGGCACTGGGCGGTCCATTCGCGCAACGTCTGCGACAGCAGGGAGATCGAAGGCACCAGGAACAGAACTTTGGCGGTTCCGCCGAGATCCTCGACGGTCTGTTCGCAAATCTTCAGTGCGGTGAAGGTCTTGCCCGTGCCGCACGCCATGATCAGCTTGCCGCGGTCGTGTTCGGTGAAGCCGGCGATGACCTTGTCGATGGCCTCGCGTTGGTGTGGCCACGGGTCACGTTTGGGGGCAGGCGCCAACTCGAGTTCGAGACTGTCAACAGGACCAGCGAAGGCCCAGTCGATGGGAGCCTCTGCGATGTCGGCCAGGCCGATGCGTTGCACCGGGATCTGCTGTCCATCGACGGCGTCCTCGGCGTTCTTGCCCCATTTGTCGGTCGTGGAGATGATTAGCCGGTGCGCGAAGGGATGTTTACCCGATGCGGACAGGAACGAGTCGACGTCTGGCTTGCCCAGTACGTGATCGGGTTCGTAGAACTTGCATTGGATGGCCCATAAGTCGCCGGTGTCGACTTCTTCGGCGACCAGGTCGATGCCAGTGTCGATCTTGCCGGCGCGCCCAGGCCAGTCTTTCCACAACCAGACCTGTTTGAACAGTCTGCCGTAAACCGAGTCCAGCGGTAGGTACTGAGCCATAAGCTGCTCGAACTTCGCGCCGCGTTCGTAGTTATTGGGGGCACGCCGGAAGGCCTCGAACACTTCATGCACCGACGTCGTCATCGCCGCGTCCCCTCTCCCTGGCGCTGGGAGTCAACCTAAACGGCGGAACTACCCGACGAGGTCACAGACGACGAAACTCTTGACGCGCCGCACATCGGAATCACTCGCTCGGGTCGCGCGGGGCGACTGTGAACGGTCCCAGCCACGGCCCGATAGTGAGCGACGCCTCGTTTTCCACGTCGATGGCGTCGAATACGGGGCTCGCGCGGAGGTCGGCGTGCTCGCTGAAGATGTCAGTGCTCCCCAGGACGAGAGGTGTGCCCAGATATTGCACCTTGTCGGTCGCCGGCATTCGGCGACGTTCGCCCTCGTCGGTGACCCGGTGCTTGATCCGGCAGACGCCTGCGAGGCGGGTCGTGCCCTCACTTAGGCATCCGTAGGCGGTGTCCGTCGTGATCATTTCAGGTTTGAGCGGCAACAGGATTCGCACTCCTCGCCGCTGGATGTAGATGTGCGGGTCACGATTCAGGTCCCCCGTGAGACGCACATGTTGGTTGGGTGCGGCCCCGTTGCGGAGTGCGTACCGGGTGTC